>NZ_JAMOKH010000060.1:0-30947 GCF_023656585.1 Bacteroides sp. B1-V-101
GTAAACCGGAGGCAGGAATAATAAATAATAAAGTAAACAGCTGCCAGGGTTAGTAATATTTCTAGTCAACACATAGCAGCTATTAGAGATAAACAAGTCAACCATTATTAGGGAAGTACAATTCTTCCATTAAGACACTGATATTGTTAGTTGTTCACGGCCGTGGCAAGAGTTGATCACGACCGTGAGCAATGCTCTTCACGGATGTGATCAGACCTGTTCACGGCCGTGAACAACTAAAGATATCTGCGTCTTATTCCTACTTTCCTTATAGGAAAAAGCAAGGATGCAAGAGGTTAAAGAGAACTTTAGTACTATCCTATGGCTGATTACACTATAGACAGCAAACGAACTACCCGTTCGGTGAAAGATGAAAACCATCTTTTCTATTATGAAGAAGAAAAGAGAAGGTACAAAAGTCAATAATACCTAAACCTGGACTGACTAAAAAGTCGATTCTATCTCGAATCTCCTCCTTCGGGAAGGAGGAGTGGTCGAAGACCGAGGTGGTAGGAGAAATAATGTTTGTTCCTATTTCTTTGTAAATGACAGGATTATGTATCCACCTACCACCTCCCCCTACGGGTACTCCTCCTTCCCGAAGGAGGAGAGTTAGGATACTATTGACTTTTTAGTCAGCCCCTACCCACAGGGGGAGGTGATAGGTGAGCACTCCTCCCCAAAATAAACTAACCCCTATTGAAAACCAGTTTATTGTTTATTGTTTATAGTTTATAGTTTCTTATTTCACCTTTTGTGTCTTCAAGCGGATAACCGTGAACGAATAAGCAGGCAATTCCTGTTTGAAGCTGGTTCCTGCTTCTATCGTATCCGTCACCGGAAGCGGAGTCGCCTCGGGTGCACCTGCCAGTACAGTCCGCGTAGCGGAAGACTGAATACCATCCATTCCCGGCAACCGGACATCGGTCTCTATGCTGACGGGCAACAGATTGACTAACTTCACAATCACATCCCCCGTCTTACTGTCACGAACGATGGAAGAACCAACACGGAGTTTTACGCGACCGTCCTGATTATCAAGGTTTATCTGTGAAGGGATGTAATGGTCGCCTGCGTTCTGACCGTACAGTTTCTGCACATAGTATCCCGTTGTCGGTCTTACTTCCCGATTGTTGAAGTAGATCAGGTCTGGATTCCACTGCGTCCGTCCGTCTTTTGCCAGCAGAGGAGCATAAGAACTCATGTGCACTACATCTCCATTCCGTTCCAAAGCAGCCAGATAAAGTGCTTCGGTCAAAGCTGTTTCCATATTCGCTCTGCGTCCGGGGATGTGAGTGGCATATTCGCCCAGATATACTTTCGTTTTTTTAGAGCGATCGTACTTGTCATAGAAGTCCTGATTGTGCAGGAACCATCCCGGAGACTGATAATAATGTTCGTCTACCATCGGAACACCGAGTTTGTCCGCCAGTTTCCAGCCTTCCACATAGTCTGTTCCCTCATTGAAAGGACCTACCGTGCCGACAACGATTATCTCCGGATATTTCTCTTTGATAGCAAGGTATATCATCGTGAAGCGTTCTTCGAAGACATCGGTGATCAAGTCTTCATTGCCGATGCCGATATATTTCAGATTGAAAGGCTTCGGATGACCGGATTCGGCACGTATCTTGCCCCATTTGGTTTTCTTTGCATCACCGTTCGCCCATTCTATCAGGTCGAGGATATCCTGAATGTAAGCACCCATCTCGCTCATCGGGATACCGCCTTGCTGACCGCCTCTCAAATCGCCATGACAGGCGGAATTCTGACAAGGTACACCTGCCGCCAGCACCGGAAGCGGTTCCGCACCTATATCTTCGCAGAACTGGAAGTATTCATAATAACCCAGTCCCATGCTCTGATGATATCCCCAAAGGTTACGGGCAGGTTTACGGGCTTCCAGCGGTCCGATAGTATTTTTCCATTGATAGATGTTCTTCAAACCGTCACCATGAGCCACACAGCCTCCGGGGAAACGGACAAAGCGCGGGTGCATATCGGCAAGTGTCTGTGCAAGGTCGGGACGCAAACCGTTCTTTCTGCCTTTGAATGTATTCTGCGGGAAGAGAGAAATCATATCCAGTTCGATTTCACCTGCCGATTGCGGACGAAGTTCCAGACGGGTATCGGCGGACGCTTTTGCTGTCAGCACTGCTTTATACGTTTTCCACGAACGGGAAGAGACGGTAACTGTCGTTTCACCCTGTACGGTGTCGTCAGCATCTACGAGGCGTACGAGTAGTTTTCCGGACTTGCTGCCTTCCGGGATACGGGCAAACAAGGAGAAATCATACTTCTCGCCTGCTTTCAAGGCGATTCCGTCAAAACCGGTGTTGGTCAGGGCAGCTCCCGGCTGGTTCGTCTTCAAGACGGCATAATGCGGGTTGTTCGGATGGATAGGGTCCGAAGTCGATACGGTAAAGGTGGCGTTTTCTCCTTCCAGCTTCCATGAATGGGTGCTGTTCCAGTTCTTGTCCCCTTCACGGTCGGACGGGTCGTATTCGAAGTCCCGGTTTTGGATCAGTTCGGCATACAGGCCGCCGTCGGCGGAGTAGTTGATGTCTTCGAAGAAGATACCCATCAATAAGTCGCTGATTTCTTTTGTTTCTTCCGGTTGTGCTGTGACGGTGGCTTTGATCGGTTTCAGTCCGGCAAAGCGTTCTTTATCCTGTACAGGGCGTTCGCCATACAGGGAGTTACGGTATTGGTTCCGTTCGTACGTCCGGGTCAGTCCGTCCACTACCGACCAG
Organism: Bacteroides sp. B1-V-101; assembly: GCF_023656585.1. Taxonomy (NCBI): domain Bacteria; kingdom Pseudomonadati; phylum Bacteroidota; class Bacteroidia; order Bacteroidales; family Bacteroidaceae; genus Bacteroides; species Bacteroides sp. B1-V-101. Next base: position 2,754 of record NZ_JAMOKH010000060.1, read on the forward strand.
GGCACTTGGCTGACAGTTCCCGTTTCTTCGTGTCCGGCAATCTTTGCTTTGACTCTTGTTCCTTCAAAATCGGAAGTCGTACGGGGATATTGCTGGGCTTCCCAGTAAATCAGGTCTTTTGATCTGGCCTGACCGTATCCATCGTGGTCGTTCAACTTCCAGACACAGAGCCATTCCCCGCCGGGGAGTTGTTTCAGATTCGGGTCGAGCATCTTCTTCTGCGATCCCCAACGGCTGTAATCGCAACGAAGATAGCCGTAGTTTCGTCCTATTTCAAACCAATGTTTTCCGTCCATACTCCATGCAAAGCGGAGTCCGCTACGGCCGTCGTCACCTCGGGTGGCGTAGGCAAAAAGGGATACTGAATCGGGAGTAGCAGTCGTTTCATGCGTTGCGGCAAATGCGGCCGGCTGCAATGATAATAATAATACACTAAATAGTAGAAGTAAATGTTTCATGGTATAAATTATAATATAAGATCTCTGCAAAAAAAGAGTATGTATTCACTAAAAAAGATCTGATACTCTGTTATTTCCTGTTTTCCCAATGACTTCTCAGTTTAGCGGCTTCTTCTTTTATCAAATGGATCACCGCGCCGTGTTTGGGCGACGAGAAATTAGTCGTCTTCATCACTCCTTCGTTGAAACGTCCCAGGTTCTTGAAATTCACGAAGTCGGAAGTCTCGATGAAAGCGAAGTTATGGGGGGTGATGCCGTAGACGTCGTACATCAATACCCATTTGTCTTCGCCGATACGCTTCCAGAGGTTGGGAGCTTCGCAGGCCCTGGGTTCGAAGTCGTACCAGCGAGGGTCATATTCGTAATCACCGTTGATGCGGTCTGATACGGCTTGTTTGATTCCGGCGCCTCCGTCGTGCGAAACGTAGAACATACGATACCGATCACCTACCTTGGTGATGTCGCCGTCGATAGCCGATATTTTCTCGTTGGGATACTCGAAGAGGATTTGCGGGAGTGTCTCTATCCGGTCGAAGTCATCATTGACATAGACATAGTACAGTTTGTTCGCCTCGTTCTTGAAACGCATGGTGAAGTAAATCATCAGTTTACCTTTCTTGTCATCGTAAGTCACTTCGGGCGCCCATACGCAGCCGATTTCACCCAAGCCTGCCGATAACAGGTCGAAACGGGCATTGGTACGTTTCCAATTGATCAGGTCCCATGATTTCATCAGTACGAGTCCGCGGTTGTTTCCCCACCCGTATTCTTTTCCGTCACGTTCCCATTCGGTATCACGGAAGCCGTCTTTCTGCGCATAGATGTGCAGGTCGGTCATGGAAAGGTAGAAAGCTCCGTCCGGTCCGCGGAAGATGTGCGGGTCACGGATACCTTTTTGCAGGGCGATGGTATCTCCGGCGATCACCGGTTTGCCGTCGTTCAAGGCAGTAAATGTATATCCGTCGTCACTGACGGCCATATAAAGGCTGTGCGTCTCGTCTTTATGGAAGACCATCAAGTAAGCCCCCATGTCCTTTTCCTGCGGGATGGCGTTACGGTAACGGAACTGACGGAAGCCGGCGCTGCCTTTTCCGGAGGAAAGCAGTCCGATGCGTAAAGCGTAGAAGCCGCCGTAGTTGTTATGGTGCAGCTGAGATACATCCATGTTTTCTACCAGCGTAGTCCATTCCTTGCCGTCCTTGCTGACTGCCATCCGGACACTGTTTCCCTGATTCTGTATCTTGGCGAGGAAGCGTTTGCCCAACTTGTTAGGGAGGGTAAAGCTGTTTTCCGCGTTTCTGTAGATAGTGAAGTTCTTTCCGTCGGACACGACTCCAGCGTATGCCTTTTCGCTGTAATATAGAAGAAGTCCGGCTGTGTTACCCTTGCCTACGTTGACTTCCACCTGTGTTTCGTAATTCTTGTCTTCGGCGGTGGCCAGCAGTAAGCGGGCATCGGAAGGGGTACTTCCTTTCGCATCTATCCATAAGGTCTGTTTCTTGAAGCTGAGCGACTGAGGGGCATATTCTTTCCAGAAAGTCCATTGGAGTCCCGGTTCCGGTCCTTCGAAGTCATCCGAGAGGCTGAGTCCGTGTTTGATGGACGGATCGGTCTTGATGGGAGTGGCGGTGGATTTGGTACGATACCATCCATCGGCGGTCCATTCAATCGGTTCGATGAGGGTGGAGCGTCCCAGGGTGTGATAGCCTTTGGCATAGGCATGATATACGATCCACCAGTTGCCGTTCACATCGTCGATCAGTGTGCCGTGTCCTTTCGACCACCAGTTGTCATGGGCACTATAGGTATGCACTACCGGATTATAGGGAGAATTTTCCCACGGTCCGGTGACACTCTTCGAACGGGCGGCAACTGCCATGTGGCTTGTTGCCGGACCGGCCGTTCCTCCCTGTGCGGAAGTCAGGTAATAATAACCATTATGGTAATTCAGCTTCGGCGATTCCAGACACATACATTCCGTTTCCCAGTGATTGGGATATCGCCAGCCTTCGTACACTTTCTGTTTTTGGCCGATGGTGGCCAGTCCGTCGTCCGTCAGTCGGATGACTTCTCCTTTGTCAACATATAAATATCTGTTCCCCTCCTGATCGGCTATGTGTCCGGGGTCGATGCCACTCACTTTCAGGTCGATGGGTTTGCTCCACGGGCCCTTGATGTCATTTGCCCAGATCACCCAGTTTGTTCCTTTGGCCGGATAATAGATGTAGTATTTTCCTTTGTACTTCAATAAGTCGGGTGCCATTGCAGAGCCTTCGTATTCGGGCATTACGCGGCAGACGGTTTCCCAGTTCATCAAGTCACGGGAGTGCCAGATGAGGAATCCGGGAGCGTAGTAAAAAGGAGAATGAGTCATGTAATAATCCTCGCCATCGCGCATGACAGAAGGGTCCGGATAGTCACCCGATAAAACGACTTTCGGGTATTCTTGCGAATAGGCCTGTACTGTTGCACAGACAAGCAAAATGAACAACAGGAGTTTTTTCATGGTATTTATTTATGGGATATTAGATGGTGCATTGACGGCTTTACATCTTGTCGGGCTTGCCGTAGGCCTTGTACAAGCGTTTCAGTTCCTTGTCAGTAATTGGCATTACAGTGCCGTGGCGCGGATGGAAGTCCATGCTAATGGCATTGTCTATGACTTTGAAATTCTCCAAATCGGTGCTTTCCGTAAACTGATACTTGCCTTTCATATATACATCGTACATCAGGATGTACTTGTCCGTACCTATCAGCGGGAAGATGCCGGCACCTTCTACAGCTTCTTTCGTCTGTTGCTTATAATCTTCCGATTCTGTCCATTGTCCGGAAGTCAGGGAGGCGGTGGTTGCTTTTTTAATTCCATTGCCGTCTCCTTCCGTTTTATAGAACAGGTGGTAAAGTCCGTCTTTATAAATGATGTCTCCGTCAATACAGGATTTGCCATTCTTCGGGAGGAACAAAGTTTTGGGTTCTCCTTCTATATCGGTGAAATCTTTGTTAGCGTATGCGTAATAAATAATGTCCGGGCCATTACCATGCTGCATTGACCAGTAGACCATGTATTTCTTCGCTTCTTTATCATAAATAGTTTGCGGTGCCCATACCCGCTTCAAATCTTCCTGATTCGGGTATTTCTTCTGGATATTCACGATGTTGGAGGTCCAGTTGACGAGATCTTTCGATTTCAACAGTACCATGGCACGGTTGGAACTCCATCCGTTGCCGGAGACCATGTCGGTTACGACCATGTAAAATGTCTTTCCGTCTTCACAACGAAGAATGTGCGGGTCACGCACTCCACCCGTAGAACTGATTTCACGGGAATCGATGACCGGTTGGTTTCCGTTTAATGCATAGTAGTTGTATCCATCGGGGCTGACAGCCATCCGGATGGCTTCCTCACTCATCCTGTTTCCGGTGAAATAGACAAACAGGTAGGCAGATTGCTGGCTGTATCCTGTCAGCACTCCTACTAAAAGGAATGCCAGGAGTAAAGTATACTTTTTCATATTCATTTGAGAGCGAATGCTTATTTATTAATACTTGAAATCAGACGGTTTCACATAGACGCGGTATTCACGGATCATGCCCGGATAGTCCTTCTCGGCACGGGGCAGATAACGGAAGCCGGTTACTGTTTCCACTTTGCTCAGGTCGATTACCAGTTGGTGGGGATAAGCGACATTGTCAACAGTCATCCAGAAAGTGGATTCCTGCAAGTCGAATATCTTATCCGCCGTACGGTTTCCGCTGCGTGTCTCTTCGCTATCGGCATAACGGATTTTCCAATGTTCGCGGGATACGGGTTTGCCGTCGGCTCCCAGCACATCGAACTCTGCAATAGCGGCAATATTGTTATTGGCTTGCGGAGAGAGTGCTTCCAGACAGAAGAAACGTCCTTTCACCGGAGCGGCGAAACGTACTTCCTGCCAGCCGTTGCCCGGAGTGAAGGCTCCTTCGTGCGCAACCTTTTCTCCTGTCAGCTTCAACTTTTCTCCATCCTTGCGGTGTGTTTCCGGCGCTTTCTCGCGGAGTACGTCGAGGATCGGTTTCTTCAGACCTTTGATTGATGATTTCGTCGGACCTTTCAGGTCGAGGACGAGGATTTCATTCTCGCCTTCTTTCAGCCAGCAGCCCGGTATGAAAAGTGTCTGTTGGGGACCGATTTCCCAGAAACGTCCCATCGCATGACCGTTCACCCATACCATACCTTTGCCCCATGTGCTCATGTCGAGGAAAGTGTCGCCTACTTTATCGAGTTTGAAAGATGATCGATAGTAAGCGGGCATAGTCGGTAATATCTTCGTATCCTTGTAGTTCTTGTTCTTGATAAATGAGTAGTCTACGGGGAAGTTATATACAGTCCAGTTCTTCAGTTCTTTCACCTGATTGCCCGAAAGGAGTTCTACCTTTTCGGTGATTCCCTTCCGGTCGTGGATGGACTTATCAAAGTTGACACGTCCCATTGCCTCTACCAGAATATCCAGTTGCGTACCTTTCTTCAAGGCCGGCAAGATAGTGGTAAATTCTCCTTTGCGGCGGTCGAGACGGGCCAGCAGCTTGCCATCAGCGTAGATTTGTGCCCAGTCGTGCACTTCGGTGATTTTCAATGTAGTGCCTGAGGTTACTGCTTCGGGCAATGTGGTACGGTACAGGATTGTTCCCCACCCTTGGTTGAATTGCTCCATCGGCTGGATATCCACCGACTGTTTGGCATCCGGCAAGTTGGAGAAAAGCGGAGCTACTTTGGTAAAATGAAATTCGGGTACTTCAATGACCGGCATTGCAGCAGGGACTTCCGGCAGTGCTTCACCGGCAGGAAGATACGTTTTCAGCAGGTCGCGGAGGAGATAGTATTTCTCTGTCGTCCATCCGGCTTCGCTGATCGGGGCATCGTAGTCGTAAGAACTGCACATAGCGGAGTAGGCAGGATTGTTGGCACCACCCCAATGTCCGAAAGTCGTTCCTCCGTGAGTCATATAAAGGCTGAAGGAGATGTTGCGGTCGAGCATTTCTTTGATGCCCTGTACCATATCTTTGGCAGGACGTGTTTCATGTTTCCGTCCCCAGTGGTCGAACCATCCGCTCCAGAATTCGCTGCACATCAACGGAGTTTCCGGACGAAGTTCTTTCAGTTTCTTGAATTGCTGGTCTATATTGGCGCCTGTTCCGAAGTTGATGGTCCAGATCAGGTCGTCGAGTGCATTCCGTGTAAAGTTACTGCTCCAGTCGCATTGGAAGAGAGGTACATCGGTAAAACCGGATTCGCGCACCAAGTCGCGTACGGCAGAAACATAAGGCTTGTCAGTGCCGTAAGAACCGTATTCGTTCTCCACCTGCACCATGATAATATTTCCGCCCTTATTTACCTGTAGCGGCGCCAGTTGCTTACCGACTTCTTTCATGAAGATGCCTACCCGTTCCATATAATAAGGATCGAGCGTGCGCAGTGCCACATCTTTCTTCTTCAGCAACCACCAGGGCAGGCCGCCCATTTCCCATTCCGCACACACATACGGACCGGGGCGGACGATGACATACATTCCGTGTTTCTGAGCGGCACGACAGAAGGCAGCGATATCATTCTGACCTGTAAAGTCAAACTTGCCTTCTTCCTGTTCGTGTATATTCCAGAAGATATAAATACAAATAGTGCTCATTCCCAACGCCTTACACATCTCAATACGATGATCCCAATAGGCTTGCGGAATACGGGTATAGTGCAGTTCGGCAGCTTTTACTACAAACGGCTTCCCGTCCAGCAAGAAAGTATTCTTGCCTGCCTCAAACTTGCGGGCAGTAGTCTGCGCCTCTGCACTACTGAAAAAAACGATTGTAAAAAGTACTAGTAAAGCAATAAATCTGTGTCTCATGGCTTTTATTTCAATATAGAATCATAATTATAATAGAATACGGCAAAGATAGGTGATTCACCTAAGCCGCAGGTACCAATTATCATTCAAAAAAGGTTAGAAATAAAGCAAAATACCCTTACACAGATTGTTTTTAAAGGAAATACGGCCTTTTGTTGACAGGTTACTTGTGTCTGTACCCGCCCCTCCGGCCGATTTCCTTTATAGTATGAATGTTTTTCTTTCTTGTGTTTTTTCTTCCATTTAGAAGAGTTTTCTTCTCCTCAGTCAGAGCTGTTTTTATAATCCAGCCCCGATAAATCAATTATCTTCTTCGTCTTTAAACATTTGTTTTATTAGATCAATATTATCATCATAATCATTGCCCGATAAAGTGATGACATCTGCCAAACCTACAATATTCGAATCTGAATCATAAGTGGTCAGCAAACAGTACATTTCACGTCCTGTGGCATCTTCTTCAATATGAAGTTGTACCGGTTCACTTCTTCCTCCGGGAAGGTCTGCCAGATATTCAAAGTTCCTGGATAAGAAAGCTTCCACTATCTTCGCAGGGTTTGTCTCATCGCGCTTAAACTTCTTGACTCCCATACTCTTGACTTTTCCTCCACTTTGAAAGTTGTATATATCAAAGTTATTCAGATAGGCAGCTATCAGGCAAACCAGTGTCATGATGATTCCGGCTGTACGCACCAACCAGCCTGCCAATGGAAGCAAACCGGGAAAAATAGCCAGAACGGCTCCTACCACGGCCAAACCTAAATATAACACAGGTTTCAGATTGTTCTTTCTTTTTTCAAATTTAGTCGGGTTGGCGGCATAATACTCGCTGATATAACTGTAGTACTTGATGTTCTTTTGTTCCATAATTATGTGTTTTTGTGATTAAACTATCCTGATCAATTTACCATTTGATTTGCACCCAGGGACTCTTAGGATTAGACAACAAATCGTCTGCCATTCCCTTCATTCCTAAATTGTGAGCATTGGTTCCTCCCCAGATAGCCCTGCCAATCACATAACTCATCGCCATATCGTGCCATGATGTGAAAGAAGAATGAGCCAGTTCATACGCCTTTTCGATATAATTCCACGCTTCCATCTCTGAGATATATTTCATGTCGCAGCAGGCACGGGCAACAAAATTAATTCTGCCGGCATCCCAGCCTATCACTCCATAACGAGCTATATCTTCTTTAGAAGTAATCACTTCATAAGCTATCAACTCCTCATAGACTTCTTTCAAATTTTGCAGTTGCCCGACAGCTTTCTCATAATCTTCCTGACTCTCCATGTTCTGCTGGAAAATATCGTCTTGCGCATTTTCATCGTCAAGCAAAAAAGCCTCATAAACAAACGGAAAGTAGTAATCGTAACCTTTCCGGCACAATTCATCCAATGTTTCGCGGGCATCATGAGCATTATTTATTCCCCACCATTCACCGAGAATAGTAGGCAACTTATCTTTGATGTCCAACGAGAGAGTGTTCAGATATCCGCCTTGCTGCAAGGCATACAATGAACCTATAGACAGTTTTTTATACTGTTCTACAGATAGTTTTGATTTTGATTTAAAACGAGGCCCCCGAAAAGCTCTTATAATAGTACGGACAAATGGCCATACCTTCATATAAAGAAAAGAAAGGACCATTACTCCGCCTACGGCCCAAGGCATCCAACTCATGTCTGTCATAAATAGTGTTTTTGTTTTATTGTTAATACTAATTCAATCTTAATTCTTCTGCCACTTTGCAGGACAGGCTGATGTCATTATATATGTCCTCAAGCAGCTTCCCGTCATTCAACGCACCTGGACGCACACATAAAAAGCCGGAAGGCATCGCGGCGGCATAGTAGAAAGTACCTCTGCTGAACGAAAGCATGATATCACATCCGAAAGTCTGACGCAGCGCCGTCATATGACGCATCATCGCAGGAGTGAGCAACATACGTGCTTCCACTTCATCATCGGCATAAACGGCAAAATAGTTCTCAAACTCCTGATCTTCCAGTTGCACCAGTCGGGCACTATAACGCTTCTTCAATCCCTGGATATTCTTCGCCAGATATCCGATCTTTTGTTCCAGGTGATCGGGCAATATGATAATATTTCCTTTGAATCGCTTGTCTATCTTACACCAGCCAAACATCCCCCGAAAATTGTGCGGACTGCTATCCAGCCGCGAAGCAAACAGCGGACGAAGCACAAAACGGTAGATCATGACAAAATATCCCAATACAGGATTGTACTGCAACTTATTCAACAGCCCGTAAGACACACCGATATCCGCCACATGCAAAGAGTGCTCGCCGTGCGGAAACTGGATATATCCATACGTATTGGCTGCCAGTGCCGGATCAGAAAAAGAGGCGGAAAAGAGTTTGCTGTCTCTCAATATCCGGCTGTCTACCTGAGAGGAAGCCGAGAAATAAACGGTAGGAAACAGGGTAGACATAATGTGCTGCATAGCCTCCGACTCCCGTTCCTGAAAGTTCGCCATACAGCGGGTGAAAACGAAGTTGACCACTATAAATCCAATAAATACAGGTATTATATACTGCGTAAACTGCATATAGTTCTCAAGACCTATATAAGATACAAGCGCACCGCCAAACAACACAAACATAAACCAGCAGAATACAAAAAGATAAACTGCAATACTTCCTGTTCGTACCACCTTTCTCCAGCCATTTACCCGCAAAAGCTCCGAATGAAGCTGTTCTGATAATTTCTTAAAATCAATTGTGTCCATATTCATATTATCTGAGAAGTTCGGCGACATTTACATTCTGTTGTTCCGGTTCGGGGATATCAATCAGTTCTTCCTGCCGGTGACCTTGCTGACGGGCAACAACGGAAGAAGGAAACATCTCGATGGTATTATTGTAGTCTGTTACTGCCGCATTATAGGTGCGCCGGATGGCTTGCAGTTGCAGTTCCATACCCTCAATGCTGTTTTGCAGGCGATGGAATTGTTCATTTGCTTTCAGTTCAGGATAATTCTCGACCGACAACTGTAATTTTGATAACAGGCCGGACAGCTCATTACCATTTTTTATTTGTTCGGCTTCTTGTAAAGGTTGGAAAGAATGTGAACGAAGTTCCGTGATGCGGGTAAGAATTTCATTTTCATGGCCCATATATGACTTAACGGCGGCCACCAAATTAGGTATCATGTCATTCCGCTGCTTTAATGCCACGCAAATACCGCTACGACATTGCTTCACCCTGTTTCGCTTAGCTATCAAATTGTTGACTGCCCAAATATACCAGAGTGCGATTAACAGTATAAGTCCTGATCCAAAATATATAATTCCCATGCTTTTACTTTTGTGTGTATATCAGTTTTCAATAGTTATATCGTAGCTATTAAGACACAGGCAAAAGTAAACAGCATCCCACAAATTTGCAAACAAAGAGGGGGTATAAATACAGGTAAATAAAAATCAGATAATACGTTAATTAATAAAGTATTAGTTAAACAGAAGACGGGGTATAGCAGGGTATATTTATAAAATACAGAGGGAAGTATTACAGTAATGGTCAGAAGATGATGCCCATTTTATGTCCATCATCTTCTGACCATTACTTAAGTCTGTTCAAAGCCAGTGTCCTACAATCCGCTGAAATCGACTCCCTCAAATACCAGTGAAGGGATTCGCCAGGAAGAGTTCAGACGCGGGTCGTTTCCGGTTGCAACCAACGAGTTCCACAAGGTAATCAGGTTACCGGTAACATTCATTTCAGATACCGGCTGCGTCAGTTTTCCGTTCTCGATCAGGAAGCCTTCGATACCATAAGAGAAATCTCCGGTCGAACTGTTGTTGTTACCGCCATTAAAGCCCGTAACAAGGATACCTTTTTCCACTCCGGCAATCAGTCCATCCAGATTCTTATCTCCCGTTTCCATGACCAGAATGGATGAACCGCTGATAGTCGGATCGACTCCCATCTTCTTAGCATTGTAGGTATCAATGAAATAAGTATTCAGTACTCCCTTGTCAAAGATGGAGCGACGTTCCGTAGCAATACCTTCGTTGTCGAAGTAGCGGGCGCCGGAGGCTTTCACCAAATGAGGTTCGTCCGTCAGAGTCAGCCGGTCACTGGCAATCTTTTCATTCAGTTTATTCAGCAAGAAAGAGTTTTTCTGTTGCAAAGCCGAGCCGTTCAGCGCGCTCATCATCGGACTTAGCAAACGGCTGGAGTTCATCGGATCGACTACCATCGTATATTTGCCGGACTGTACTTTCTTTTGTCCCAGTTTGCGCAGTACGCGTTCCAGCGCTTTCTGACCGATTCCTTTCTTAATCAAATCATCAATATAAAGCGACGACTCATACCAGTAAGCAGAAGGACGCGCCTCGCCTTCCCCTCTGATCGTGATGTCGGCAGAAAGTGAGTACCACGTACTTTTTGTTTCTCCTTCGAAACCGTTGCTGATCAGGCGATAAGCAAAGTTTTCGCCATCGCCATAGGAAGAGCCGACGGAGATGATCCGTTCGTCCTTGCCCAGCGCTTCTTCCGCTACGGCTTTCGCCATCTCTATCTTATCGTCCGGATTTAAGGATGCGAACTTGGCATCATATAGTTTCAAGTCCGGTTTTCCACCTTTATAGTAACGGGAAGGGTCTGCCAATACACGCGCCTCATCTTTAGCCAGATAGCGTGTAGAGTCTATTCCGTTTTTGATAAATGTTTCGAGTTCTTTCCGGTTCAGGCGGTTGGTAGAGATACTACCGTAACGTCCGTCCACATACAGGGAAAGGCTTAATCCGCCTTCCGATGCCTGTTGCAATCTGTCCATCTTCGCGTCGCGCAGTTCGAAAGAAGTGTTCGAAGAAGAGTATAAAAGGACTTTTGCTGCCTGGCAGCCATTCTTCAAGGCGTAGTCCATCGCCCACTGTGCCAGTTTCTTATTTTCGTCTGTAATCATAGGTTCGTCTTTTTAAAGTAAGCATTTACTTCTAGTTCTCTCCACCGACAGTCAGTTTGCTAACCAAGGCTGAAGGCATACCGCAAGTCACCGGACAGGATTGTCCGTCTTTTCCGCAAGTCCATGTACCGTTGTCGATCTTCGCGTTGGTAGCTACCATCGTGATATCCGCCAAAGCTTTCGGACCGTTACCGATAATATTAATGTCCTTGATCGGTTGCGTCAGTTTACCGTCTTCAATCATGTAGCCCGACTTCACAAAGAATGTAAAGTCGCCGGCACCGATCTGTACCTGACCGTTCGTAAAATTATCTACAAAGATTCCCTTCTTTACAGAAGATATGATATCCGATTCGTTCACATTTCCGGCTTCCATATATGTGGCACGCATACGGGGTATCGGCATATTGCGGAACGATTCGCGACGTCCGTTGCCGGTTGGTTCCACTCCGTAATGCTTTGCACTGATACGGTCGTGCAGATAGCTGGTCAGTACTCCGTCTTTGATCAGATAAGTTTTCTGTCCTTCGGCACCTTCATCGTCGAAGTTCACCGAGCCCCGATTGAACGGAATCGTACCGTCATCCACCACGTTGATATGTTCGTTGCAGACTTTCTTATTCAGCTGATCGGCAAATATGGAAACATTCTTCCGGTTAAAGTCCGCCTCAAAAGTATGTCCGATAGCCTCGTGAAGCAAGATGCCCGATCCTCCGGCACCCATGACGACAGGCATTTCACCGCCTTTGGGTTTGATAGCCTTGAACAGAAGAGAAGTCTGGTCTACCGCTTCGCGGGCGATTACGTCCACTACCTCGTCCGACAGGAAATCGAATCCTCTGCGGTAAGCACGGGCAGCGTAGCCGTTCTCCGTCTTTCCGTCTTCTTCCATGATGCACACTGCCCCCAGCGTCACCATCGGACGGTAATCGTAGAACATCACTCCCTCCGAGTTGCAGAAGAAGATATGCGAAGTGGTATCGCTCTGACTTGCCTGTACTTTATGTACCCGTTTGTCCAAAGCGAAAATCCGGTCGTTCAGTTTTTGTAGATAAGGCATCTTATCTTTCAGGCTGACTTCCTCCCACGGGGAAGCAACGGTATAGTAGTTCTTCTTCAGTTCCTTTTCAGTGAGATTCAGCGGTTTGTTGCCTTTGTTGGCGGAAGCGATGCGGGCGGCAGTACGGGCAGCTTTCAGCATATCCTCCACAGTAATATTCTCCACGTAGGCATAGCCACTCTGGTCTCCAATCAGTACACGGACTCCGACTCCATAGTCAATATTCGAATAGCTGTTGTTCACTGCACCATCCATCAGGCGGATGCTGTTGGATATCGTGTGTTCAAAGAAAAGGTCGGCATAGTCGCCTCCTTTCTCCAATGCTACGGCAAGCACCTTCTTCAAGTCTGCCTCGCTTACTCCGAAATGATTCATAGCCAAAGCAACTGCTGCTTTCTTGTCAGCTCCTTCGCCGCCTAATGCACCCGGGGTAGTCAGAGCCATAGCAGAACCTGTCGCCAATGATCCGAGTAGAGCTATACCTCCGGTTTTTAGAAAATTTCGTCTGTCCATGTTCACTTATATTTAGTTTCAGTTTTCCTTTGTCAGCAGACTTTCCAGTTCTTCGGCATTCAGACGGAGATAGAATTGTCCGCGATAAGCTACAGAAATAGCTCCTGTCTCTTCGGAGACGATGATAGCATGCGCATCCGATTTCTGCGAGATGCCCATAGCCGCACGGTGACGCAAGCCCAGTTCTTTCGGGATGTTCAAGTCGTGAGAGACGGGCAGGATACAGCCTGCGGCTTTGATCCGCTTTTTGCTGATAACCATTGCTCCGTCGTGCAGAGGACTGTTCTTGAAAAATATATTCTCAATCAAGCGCTGGCTGATGGCCGCATCTATAATTTCTCCTGTACGGACCACTTCATCCAGCGGAGTGGTATGCTCGATTACGATCAACGCGCCTACTTTCTGCTTTCCCATGCTCAGGCAAGCCATTACCACCGGCATGATGTCGTCATGTTTCAAGGCTTCTTTCCTCGCCCCGCTAAAAAAATGTGCCAGCGCACTGACGTGACGATGAGAGCCCAGCGTCAACAGGAAGCGACGAATCTCATCCTGAAAAAGGACGATCAAAGCAATCACACCCACATTCATCAAGGTATCGAATATGGAGCCCAGCAGTTTCATCTCCAGAATCTGAGTGACCACCAGCCAAATCAGGATAAAAACAAGAATGCCGGTAAAAACCTTGATAGAGCCGGAGGCCTTCATCAGTTTGTAGGTGTAGTACAACAGAAGGGCGACCAGCAGTACATCGATAAAATCTTTTATGCCAACGTCAAAAAACACGGTACTTATTACTTATTACAAGTTATTAATTCACAAACGACAAGAGAGTATCACCAACGGATAATGCCATTCTATCATTTGCCATATTCACTCTCAGTTCTCAGTTTATCCACAATCCGGACGGCTTCCACCGCTTCGCGCACGTCATGCACCCGAAGAATGTTCGCTCCTTTCATTAACGCAACGGTATCCAGTACGGTTGTTCCATTCAATGAATCCTGCGGAGTTCCTCCCAATAGTTTATAAATCATTGATTTTCGGGAAACGCCGACTAACAGCGGAAGTTCGAAGATGCTGAACTCTTCCAGGTGAGCCATCAGCTCATAGTTATGCTCCAGGGTCTTTCCAAAACCAAAACCCGGATCGAGTATAATGTCTTTCAAACCCAAGTCACGAAGTTGTTGCACCTTGCGGGCAAAGTACATGAACACTTCCTTCATCAGATTGTCATAATGGGGTTCTTTCTGCATATTTTGGGGAGTTCCCTGCATGTGCATCATGATATAAGGTACTCCCAGGCGGGCTACAGTCTCAAACATCCGGTGGTCCATCTCACCGGCAGCGATATCATTGACGATAGCCACGCCATACTCCGTCACACACTGTTCGGCTACATCCGCCCGGAAAGTATCGACCGAAACGATAGCATCCGGATGATTCCGGTTTACGATCTCCAGTCCGGTACGTAAGCGGTTCATTTCTTCTTCGGCGGTGATGTGTTCGGCGTTCGGACGCGAGGAGTAAGCTCCGATATCAATGATAGAGGCCCCTTCATCGATGATCTGCCGTGCCCTCGCTGCAATTTCCTCCTGCGTCTGCATCCGGCTGCCGGAATAAAAAGAATCGGGTGTCACATTGAGAATACCCATCACTTGCGGAGTGGCAAGATCGAGCAGACGTCCTTTCACATTTATATAAGTTGGAGAGATCAATTTCATTCTTGATTATATTCCAGTTAGACTGTTGCAAATGTAGATAAAAAAAGCAAGTATTCGTATTAAAATTAGGAAATAAACGTATATTTGCAATCAATAGCAATCAATAGAACTACCGAAAACGAATGCCATGAGCCGATTGTCCCGAATTATCTTAGGATACCTTATCTCTTTTTTGTTCATCGTTATTCCTGCAAAAGCCCAGAAAGAAGCTGAAGTTTATAACGTTGATTCTTCTTTGTATGCCTACTATCAGCGTTGCCAAGAACATTTGCTGGAACCGGTCGTGCTGAGTATGTCCGATACGCTGTTCCGTATGGCTACCGGGCAAAACGACCAGCGTATGCAGGCAGTAGCTCTCTCCACCCGGCTGGACTATTATTATTACCAGGCCAATAACGAAGACAGCATCGTTTTTTATACTAATAAGGTAAAACAATTCGCAAAAGAGATACAGCAATCCAAGTACTACTATTTCGCCTGGGCCAACCGGCTGATCCTATATTACCTGAAAACCGGGAGAAGCAACATCGCCCTCTATGAAGCCGAAAAAGTGCTGAAAGAGGCACAAGCCAAGGACAACAAGACCGGGCTCATGTACTGCTACAACATCATGTCGCAGATTTACACAATCAAGAACTTTGATGTCATGGCGTCCGAATGGCGCGTGAAAGAAATCGAACTGACCGAAAAATACAAATTAGAAAACTATAACATCAGTAATACTTACGCCCAACTTGCCAATTACTACACTATGCATCATCAGCCGGAACTAGCACTGGAAGCACTGGAAAAAGCAGTTAAAACAGCCAACTCCGCCAGTCATAAAATACTGGCAAAGCTGACATATGTAGAGTATTACAGTGAATTCGGCGATTTTCCGGCAGCTGAAAAGATACTGAAAGAATGCAGGGAACTGTTCGACCAGGACAAAAGACTGGACTCACTCAAAAAAAGGTTTTACCGCACAGAGGCTTTCTACTACCAGCGCAGCAAACAGTTCGCCAAAGCATTGGAAGCTGCCGAAAAGCAGAAAGCTGAAGAACAACGGCTGAATGAGTACGCCATGAGCAGCGAACAATACCGCCTCAAAGGAGAAATCTACAGACAGATGGGGAGGCCGGATGAAGCGGTGAAGTTTCTGAAAAAGTATATTGAAGCAGACGATTCTTTGAAAATAGCCAATGAACAACTGGCGAGCAGTGAATTTGCCACGCTGCTAAATGTAGAAAAGCTCAATGCGGAGAAAAAGGAATTAATGCTCCGGACAAAAGAAAAGGAGTTGAGCAATAAAACGACGCTGATTTTTTCATTGATCATCCTGTTGGCCATCCTCTTCCTGTTCTTATATCGGGAAAGCCGTCTGAACCGGAAGCTGAAAGCATCGGAAAGTGAATTAAGAAATAAGAACGAAGAACTGACTTATTCGAGAGAAGAACTGCGCAAAGCCAGAGATCAGGCAGAAGCGACCAGCCAGATGAAAACGACTTTTATTCAAAGTATGTCTCACGAAATACGGACACCGCTCAATTCGATCATAGGCTTCTCACAAGTATTAAGTGACCACTACGGCAATGAGGAAACGAAAGAATTCGTCAACATCATCAAAGCCAACACGGACGATCTGCTTCGACTCGTGACCGATGTGCTCGCATTATCGGAGCTCGACCAATATAACAAGCTCCCTACAAATATCCAAACGGACATCAATATGATCTGCCAGCTATCTATCGAAGTAGCTAAAATGCAGAAACAAGATACAGTCGAATTCCTTTTCAAACCGGAAAGGGAGAAACTAATCATACTCAGCAATCCGGAACGCATTTCGCAGTTACTTGCCAATCTGGCACACAATGCGATCAAGTTCACGACTCATGGCAGCATCGAACTGACTTATTCGGTATTGGAAGCAGAAAAGAAACTCGAGATCAGCATTACCGACACCGGTATAGGAATCCCTAAGGAGAAACAGGAAAAAGTATTCGAACGCTTCTACAAAATGAACTCCTTCTCACAGGGCACGGGTCTCGGACTGTCGATCAGCCGGACGATTGCCGAAAAGTTAGGAGGCAACCTCCACATCGATTCATCCTATACGGACGGGTGCCGGATGGTGCTGACTCTTCCTCTGGTATATGCTGAGTAAAAAACGCTTCCGACCGATACCAAATCCGAAAGAATAGCCTATCTTTGCAACATTTAAAAATAAAAGCTCAGGCTATGAAACTTTCTGCTCTTTACCAGATATTTCTGGATTGCCAATTAGTGACGACCGATAGTCGGAACTGTCCGGAAGGGTCACTGTTTATCGCTCTGAAAGGCGAGTCATTCAATGGAAACGCTTTTGCCGGAAAAGCATTGGAAACCGGTTGCGCCTATGCTGTCATCGATGAATCCGAATACGCGATTGAAGGCGATCAACGATATATATTCGTAGACGACTGCCTGCAAACATTGCAGCAGCTTGCCAATTACCATCGCTGCCAGCTGGGTACACGAGTAATCGGTATCACTGGTACCAACGGCAAGACGACAACGAAGGAACTGATCTCCGCCGTACTCTCTCAGAGCCACAACATTCTTTATACGCTAGGGAATCTGAACAACCACATCGGCGTACCCTCTACCCTGCTCCGCCTGAAAGCGGAACACGACCTCGCCGTCATCGAGATGGGCGCCAATCATCCGGGAGAAATCAAATTCCTCAGTGAAATCGTAGAGCCGGACTGCGGTATCATCACCAATGTAGGCAAAGCCCATCTGGAAGGCTTCGGTTCTTTCGAAGGTGTGATAAAAACCAAAGGAGAACTTTATGACTTTCTCCGTAAGAAAGAAGGTTCTACCGTCTTTATCCATCATGACAATGCCTATCTGATGAACATTGCCGGAGGAGTGAACCTGATCCCTTACGGCACCGAAGATGACCTTTACGTAAATGGACGCATCATCGGCAACTCCCCTTATCTCACTTTCGAATGGAAAGCGGGCAAGGATGGTAAATCCTATCAGGTTCAGACGCAACTGATCGGAGAATACAACTTCCCCAATGCACTGGCTGCCATCACCATCGGTCGCTTCTTCGGAGTGGAAGATGCAAAGATCAACGAAGCCTTAGCCGGATATACACCGCAGAACAACCGCTCGCAACTAAAGAAAACGGACGATAACACACTGATCATCGACGCATACAACGCCAATCCGACCAGC
The DNA here is from genome assembly GCF_023656585.1 of Bacteroides sp. B1-V-101. Lineage (NCBI taxonomy): Bacteria > Pseudomonadati > Bacteroidota > Bacteroidia > Bacteroidales > Bacteroidaceae > Bacteroides > Bacteroides sp. B1-V-101. The sequence goes on from NZ_JAMOKH010000060.1 coordinate 20,520, forward strand.
ATGATGGCTGCCTTACAGAACTTCCGCAACATGGAAGTTCCTCACAAAATGCTCATCCTTGGTGATATGCGCGAACTGGGTGCCGAAAGCGCTGCCGAACATCAGAAGATAGCAGACTACCTCAAAGAATGCGCGTTCGAAAAAGTATGGCTGGTAGGAGATCAGTTTGCAGCAGCAGAGCACTCCTTCCAAACTTATCCCAACGTACAGGAAGTAATAAAGGAACTGGAAGCCGACAAGCCGAAAGGATACACTATCCTGATCAAAGGGTCCAACGGAATTAAGCTCAGTTCGGTTGTAGATTATCTATAATATCGCTGTTAATTTCTCAAAGTATTTGCTTTGAGAAAAAATACACCTACCACTCTGACTTTCGGCCAGGGGTTGACTAAAAAGTCGGTAGTATCTCCAATTCCCCTCCCTTCGGGAAGGAGGGGTGGCTGAAAGCCGGGGTGGTAGGTAAAACAAGGTTATCTCTAATTTGCTATGAATGAAAGAATTATGCATTCACCTACCACCTCCTCCTACGGGTACTCCTCCTTCCCGAAGGAGGAGATTTAAGATACTACCGACTTTTTAGTTAGCCCCAGTTTAGTTACTTTTAACGCATCCTTATGATTATGCATTACTACAGTCTTCTATTCCCTTCTCATCATTCGCGGACGAACCACATAATAAGCCACTAAACTGGCAAGGATGGCACCCACCGAGTTGGCGGCAAAGTCCAGCCAGTCTCCTCCCCGATAAGTCGTGCAATATTCTTGCAGCAATTCCACACAGCCGCTGAACACTATGGGACAGAGGAATGCCCCTACCCATGCGTGCCATAACGGTGCGTCATCACGACGATGCGCCCGCAGAAATTCCAGCCATAACATACCTGACATACCAAAGTACATACAGATGTGAACTAATTTATCTAAGTTAGGGATTTCATTCAAGTCCGTTTTAGGAGGTTTGAAGAAAGACAGATAAATCACAGTTAAGATGATAAAAAGTGAAATAGGATATTTCTTAATATAAGATAGCATATCTAAATAAAATTACAATTTCGGTACAAAGATAACTATCATTTTCTATATTTGCATTTTAATACGTACATTTTATAACGATTTGTAAGACAAAACAAGATTTATGACGAAAATTGATAGAGCGAACTTCGGGAGTAAATTAGGCGTAATACTTGCTTCCGCCGGCTCGGCAGTAGGATTGGGAAACATCTGGAGATTTCCCTATGAAACGGGTAATCACGGTGGCGCAGCCTTTATACTGATCTATTTAGGATGCGTTTTTCTTTTGGGACTTCCCATTTTGATCGCCGAATTCTTGATCGGACGCCGTTCGAGGGCAAATACAGCGGGAGCCTATCAGAAATTAGCTCCCGGCACGCATTGGCGCTGGGTGGGACGCATGGGAGTCCTCGCAGCTTTTCTGATTCTCAGCTATTATTCCGTAGTGGCAGGATGGACACTGGAGTATGTGTATGAAGCTCTTACGAACGGCTTTACGGGCAAGACTCCCACAGAATTCATCTCTTCCTTCCAGCAGTTCTCCAGCAGTCCGTGGCGACCGGTCTTGTGGTTGGTTCTGTTTCTGTTGGTTACTCATTTTATTATTGTCAAAGGCGTGGAGAAAGGTATCGAGAAATCTTCCAAGATCATGATGCCGACTCTGTTCATTATTATATTAATACTTGTAATCTGTTCGGTTACCCTGCCGGGAGCTGGTGCGGGTATCGAGTTTCTGCTGAAACCGGATTTCAGCAAGGTGGACGGAAATGTATTTCTGAGTGCGATGGGACAGGCTTTCTTCTCCCTTAGCCTGGGGATGGGATGTCTCTGCACCTACGCTTCTTATTTCAGCAAAGAAACCAATCTGACCAAGACAGCATTCAGCGTAGGGATTATAGATACATTTGTGGCAGTATTGGCAGGCTTCATTATCTTTCCGGCCGCATTCTCCGTAGGCATACAACCGGACGCGGGTCCGAGCCTTATCTTTATCACACTGCCCAATGTATTCCAGCAGGCATTCAGCGGAGTACCGATATTGGCCTATATCTTCTCCGTCATGTTCTACGTATTGCTTGCCATGGCAGCACTGACTTCCACCATTTCCCTGCACGAAGTGGTCACCGCTTATCTGCACGAAGAATTCAACTTCACACGCGGCAAGGCAGCCAGACTGGTGACCGGAGGATGTATCTTCTTAGGTATCCTTTGTTCTTTGTCGCTCGGAGTGATGAAAGGATTCACCATCTTCGGATTGGGAATCTTTGACTTATTCGACTTTGTCACGGCTAAGATCATGCTGACACTCGGCGGTCTGTGCATTTCCATCTTTACCGGATGGTATCTCGACAAGAAAATCGTCTGGTCAGAGATCACCAATGACGGTTCGCTGAAAGTTCCCGTATACAAACTGATCATCTTTATATTAAGATATATTGCACCGATTGCCATCTCTCTGATCTTTATCAATGAGTTGGGACTTATCAAACTATAATGTGGAAAGACTTTCTTTATTTTACTAAAACCGAACGACAAGGCATTATCGTCCTTGTCGTTCTTGTTATAGGGGTATACACAATCCCCTCACTCTTGCAGACTTTCTCCGGGCCGGAGAAAACCGACCCGGCTGAACAGGCGAAATCCGAAAAGGAATACAATGAATTTATCTCATCCATGCGGGAAGTAAAGCAGAACAAGAAATATCCGGTCTACAGAGACAGGTATTCATCGCCCGCCTATCCGAAAAAAGAAATCAGACCGGCAGCGTTCGATCCGAATACCGCCGACTCCGCCACTTTTCTCAGCCTCGGCTTGCCTCCCTGGATGGCAGGTAATATTCTGCGATACCGCAGAAAGCAAGGCAGATTCCGACGTCCGGAAGACTTTCGGAAGATATACGGACTGACGGAAGAACAATACCGGACTCTTCAACCGTATATACGCATTGCCGAAACACCGGTTCTTCAAGATACCAGCCGGATATTAGCAGTACAAGCGACTGCACCATATGATACTTTAATGAAATACCCGCCGGGCACTATCATCGACCTTAATCAGGCGGATACCACCGAACTTAAAAAGATTCCGGGGATCGGAAGCCGGATTGCCCGATCGATTGTAAACCATCGCCGGTTATTGGGAGGATTCTATCAGATAGAACAGTTAGGGGAGATTCGGTTAAAAGCGGAAAAGCTCCGTTCGTGGTTCTCCGTGGATGCTGGAAAGATTCACCGGATCAACATCAATAAGGCAAGTGTAGAGCGAATGATGCATCATCCGTACATCAGCTATTATCAAGCCAAGGTCATTGCAGAGTACCGGAAGAAGAAGGGGAAAGTAAGAGACTTGAAACAACTGATGCTTTACGAGGAATTCACACCCGCAGATTTCGAACGAATGGCGCCTTATGTTTGTTACGACTAGAATCGTATTTGTTGTGATATATAAAAAAAGATGCATTCCTATCACACCAGACAAGAATGCATCACACACAAACAAAACAAACACTCTACTGACATCTTCACAGACTTACGTAGAGAAGCGACTATAAATATATAGCTAAAAGATTGAACTCACACAATCTTCTAGTGATTTGGTATCCATTTTTAGAAGTTTGGTTTCCTTATTAATCTTTTTTAATTGTGCCATCCACCATATGTACCGTTCTATCGGTGATTTTGGCCAGTCCTTCATCATGGGTAACGATGACGAAAGTCTGTCCCAACCGGTCCCTCAGGTCGAAGAACAATTGGTGTAAATCTTCTTTATTATGTGTATCGAGACTTCCGGAAGGTTCGTCCGCAAGGATGACTGCCGGATGGTTAATCAAGGCACGTGCTACGGCCACCCGTTGCTTCTCTCCTCCCGACAGTTCGTTCGGCTTATGGGAAGCACGGTCGGTGAGTCCCATGAAAGCCAGTATCTCCATAGCACGTTCGTTTGCTTCCTTAGACGATACTCCGGCGATAAATGCGGGGATCATCACATTCTCCAACGCGGTAAACTCCGGCAGAAGCTGATGAAACTGAAACACAAAACCGATATTCTTATTGCGGAAAGCGGACAGTTCTTTCTCCTTCATCCGGCTGACTACCGTTCCGTCAATCGCCACCGTGCCCGCATCCGGTTCGTCAAGCGTTCCCATGATCTGTAAGAGAGTCGTTTTTCCGGCTCCGCTAGGTCCTACGATACTGACGATCTCACCTTTATTGATTTCCAGATCAATGCCTTTCAGCACCTGCAAAGAACCAAAACTCTTGGTTATTCCTTCTAATTTTATCATAATAGCTTCTTAGATTCGTTTAATGACATATTCCGCCAGATAGCAGCCGAAGACTGCCGGCATATAGCTGACCGTTCCGCAGGTCGATTTCTTATTCCGTTCGTCATCCGTGAGCAATACCGCTTTCGGGTCCGCCTGTTCGGTACTGAATACGACGGGAAGTTTACGCTTTACTCCCATTTTCTGCAAACGCTTCCGCACCGCTTTGCTGAGTCCGCAGTGATAGGTATCCCAAAGATCGGCAAAGCAAATCTGCGTAATATCGCTCTTCGCGCCTGCGCCCATGCTGGAAACAATCTTTATATGACGCTTCATCGCTTCATAAATCAGAAAGCATTTGGGGCTGATCGTATCGATGGCATCCACTATGAAGTCAAACTTAGCAGAGTCCAACAGTTCGGGGATGTTCTCGTCTTTCAGATAGACGGGTAAAACGGTCAGTTCAATATCCGGATTGATGTCTTTGTAGCGTGCCGCCAACACTTCCGCTTTCGGCATCCCCAGGGTGGAGTGCATGGCAGGAAGCTGACGGTTCATATTGATAGGCTGCACGGTATCCGCGTCTACAATCGTCATCCTGCCTACCCCAGCCCGGCAAAGCATTTCGGCAGCATACGCCCCCACGCCTCCCAGCCCGACAACCAATACATGCGAAGCACGGATGCGCTTCATTTTCTCTTCTCCCAACAGGAGTTCTGTCCGTTGTTGCCAGTTATTTTCTTCCATCAGCTTTTCTTAAACCATTTATAAAACCATTTGCCCACCTTTTCATAATGCTGCGATTCGTTGTAACCACGCGGGTCGGAGAAAGACACAATCTCCTGCGGATCGCCGAACTGGTCGGGGTACAGGATAATCAGACTGTTGTTGGAGAAATACTTGCTCAGCTGTGCCGGCAGACGTTCAAAGGACGGATCATACGAGATAGAGCCCCGACGGGCAGAGATGACAACGAATAAATGATCGTAGTTCACCTGTCCGGTCAGCAGCAGAAGGTCGCCCCACTCTTCGAGCAGAGAAAATTCGGTCGGGGTACCGCTGAATTTCTTCTTCACCAGTTGTTGCAGACGCATCAGTGTACGTTCATTGGCAAAGAAATGCACGCGGCAGCCGAGAATGCTTCCCATCCGACAGAAATGCTCTACCCATTTGGAAAAACCGGTTTCAAATTCGGCTTTGGGCGGAACGGCGATGATGATGCGGCGGAGCGTATTGACCGGCATCAGGAATTTGGCTATCATCACTTCGCGGTGAGTACCTTTCAGCAGGCTTTCGGCCAGGTGGCCAAAGAAAGAATCGACGATATTCGCCTTGCGGTGCAGACCGATCACTACATCCGTAGCCTCGTATTCCTTAATCGTATGTATAATTCCCGAAGCAATGTTCAGATCGTAGCGGCTTACCATCGTCACCGGCACATCGGCGGCGGCGGCAATCATGGCGGCTTTTTCGAGATTCCGCTTGCCTTGCAGTTCCTTATTCTCCGAGCTGTTATTGTCATTAATCACATTCAGGGCAATCATGCCATTCTTCTGCTTGGCATCCTTGATCACCAGGGCGAGATTCACCAGGTTCTCAATCGTTTCCGGATTGGCTACCGGAATCAGAATCTGCTCCATCGCTTTCTTCGCTCCCTTATCTTCGGGCTGCGCATCTTCGTTCAGTGCAAACCGGCGGGCGGAACGTTCCGTTACCAGCGAACTGATGACACAGGTGAAAAGGATCATCACGACCGTACCGTTCAGTACGTCATCATTGAGCAGACGCTCTCCGTTTTCCATGATAATTTCATGCCCGATCAGCACTGCTGCCAGCGTAGCCGCCGCTTGTGCATTACTGAGTCCAAAGATCATGCTGCGTTCATTGGGCTGCATACGGTAAATCTTCTGCGTGATCCATGCGGCAAGCCATTTGCTGAAAGTAGCTACCACCGTCATGACTACCGCCACTTTCAATGCTTCACCACCCGTAAACAGGCTTCTGACATCGATAATCATACCGACACCGATCAGGAAGTAAGGAATGAACAAGGCATTTCCTACAAATTCCAGACGGTTCATCAGCGGAGAGACATGAGGAATCAAGCGGTTCAGGACCAATCCGGCAAGGAAAGCTCCCAAAATTCCTTCCATTCCTACAAACTCCATCAGTCCGCCTCCGAGGAAGACCATCGCCAGCACGAACACGAACTGCATCACGCTGTCGTCATACTTCCGGAAAAACCAGCGGCCGATGCGGGGGAAAAAGAAGATGATAAGGAAACCAAGGAAGGCTACTTTCGCAACGAGGAACACCCAGAACAGACCATCGACAGTGCCTTTAAACATTCCGCCAATGACGGCAAGGATGATAAGGGCAAGAGTGACCGTAATGGCCGTACCACCGATAGTAATATTGACACTGCGCAGACGGGACAATCCGTAACGGCTGATAATAGGATAAGCAATCAAAGTGTGAGAAGCATACATACTGGCGAGCAGCACTGCGGTAAGGAAACCGTATCCCAGCATGCTCATACTGCTCCATATACCCAGCGCCATAGGAATCAGGAAGGTAAGCAAGCCGAAGACGACGCTTTTCATCCGGTTTTTCTTGAAGTCCTCCATGTCCATTTCGAGTCCGGCAAGGAACATGATATAGTAAAGTCCTACTTTACCAAACAGCTCGAAGCTGCTGTCACGGTCGAGCACATGGAATCCGTGTTCGCCGATCAGCACACCGGCCAGAATCATACCTATAATATGAGGTATATGAAGGCGCCCCAGAATCATCGGAGCAAAGAGAATGATAATTAGCACCAGAAAAAACACCCAAGTCGGATCGGTTATCGGTAACGCTAAATTGAATTCAAACAGGTTCATAGGTCCGTGGTTTTAGGATTTCAATGCAAAGGAACAAAAAAGTTCGCATACCTCCAATTCGTAGGTAGATAGATTCAAATAATAATTCTTCGACAAAAATGCGGTTTATATGGCAAAATGTTATAATTTTGCAGCCAAATCTTTCCTATTCGTCAGAGCAGGAGGATAAAATCAGTATTCACATTTAACAAAAGAAAAAGATGAAAGTAGCTATTGTTGGCGTAAGCGGAGCCGTAGGACAAGAATTCCTACGCGTGCTCGATGAGAGAAACTTCCCGATGGACGAGTTAGTTTTGTTCGGTTCTAAACGCAGTGCCGGAACAACCTATACTTTCCGCGGTAAACAGATCGAGGTCAAACTCTTACAACACAACGATGACTTTAAAGGAGTAGACATTGCTTTCACTTCTGCCGGTGCAGGAACATCCAAGGAGTTCGAGAAAACAATCACCAAGTACGGTGCTGTGATGATCGACAACTCCAGCGCTTTCCGTATGGACGCTGATGTGCCTTTGGTAGTGCCCGAAGTAAATGCCGCAGATGCGTTGGAGCGTCCGCGTGGCGTCATTGCCAATCCTAACTGTACAACTATCCAGATGGTAGTTGCACTGAAAGCCATCGAACAGCTTTCTCATATAAAAACCGTGCACGTATCTACTTATCAGGCTGCCAGCGGTGCCGGTGCTGCCGCTATGGACGAGTTGTACGAACAATACCGTCAGGTATTGGCCAACGAGCCTGTGACAGTAGAAAAGTTTGCTTATCAGCTGGCATTCAACCTGATTCCGCAGATCGACGTGTTCACAGAAAACGGTTATACCAAAGAAGAAATGAAGATGTATAACGAAACACGCAAGATCATGCACTCTGACGTGAAAGTCAGTGCAACCTGCGTACGTGTCCCCGCACTTCGTGCTCACTCTGAAAGCATCTGGGTGGAAACAGAACGTCCGATCTCGGTAGAAGAAGCCCGTGAAGCATTTGCGAAAGGCGAGGGTCTCGTTCTTCAGGACAATCCTGCCGAAAAGGAATACCCGATGCCGTTGTTCCTTGCAGGCAAAGACCCTGTGTACGTTGGACGTATCCGCAAGGACCTTACAAATGAAAACGGTCTGACATTCTGGATCGTTGGCGATCAGATCAAAAAAGGTGCTGCACTGAATGCTGTACAGATCGCTGAGTATCTGATCAAGGTAAAGAACGTATAATATATATAGATAAAATGAAATAAAGGTCGGCTTGCTACACGACAATCGTCGCAGTGCAAGCCGATCTTCTTTATTATCCATACCGATCATTTCATGTACCCATATTTTCTATGAAAAAAACTATATCATATTAATTATGTACCGAATTGTATATAAAAAAACACCGAATTGCAATTCAATAGTTAATATAGGACCATATTATCTTATTAGTATAGTACTTTTGAAACGACACTCTTCAATACTAATAAAATATGATAAAGTATGCATGTAGATGATTTAAAAATAGTAGTTTCATGTCCTATAAAAAATGATAATGAATATCTGATTGAATTTGTGGAGCATTATTTGAATTTAGGATTTAATGCAATATATTTATACGATAATAATGACGATGACTCAATAATCCCATCGGAAATATTAGCCTCTTATATCAATAAAGATAAAGTCAAAATTATTAATTATAGAAAGCAAGTCTTTAATGATGTTTGGCACAGAAAGGATTTCTTTTCTTCTTATGACTTTGATTGGGTCCTTTTTGTCGATGATGACGAATTTTTGGAATTAAAACATCAAGAAAATATAAAAACATTCTTAGCTAGATTTGATGAAAACGCTACAAAAATAGCCTTTAATAATCTGCATTATGGGGATAATGATAAACTATATTATGAGGATGGAAATGTTCAGGATCGTTTCCCTCGACCTTTATCTTTAAATTCAGGAACAAAGAATTACAAATTCAATTGTGCAGTAAAATCCTTATTAAAAAAAGTCGAAATTCAAACGATTCAAACGATCAATGCACATACATTGATTGATCACCTCCCATATTATAATGCTGATAATAGAATCATAAATATGAGAAGCTTTTGGCGAATGGACGAGGCAGATGTATCCTACGGCACAGCTTATATCAAACATTATTGTACAAAATCCTTAGAAGAATTTGTAAAATGTAAAATAAAGAGAGCCATGAGTAATAATATGGCTTATAATGAACGATTTGATATTAACTCATATTACTATATGTATAATGAAAGAACAAGAAAAAAAGATGAATTGTATAAGCTATTTAGAGAACAATATCTTTCTTAATTATCTACATTTAATGTAATTCTTTCATCTTTATTATAACTTTAAAAAAATCCATCAATGCGGGAACATAGGTATCAAAAACAAATAGTTCGCGTTCTTTCATTATATGATGAGTTAACTCTGCCATTCTTTTTGTATTTCTTAATGTTTCAACTAGTTCTTCAAGAGTACTAAATGATATGTTACAATCAAAAGTATCGGCTATTCGCTGTGTTGCAACAATATGCCCAGAGTTGTTTCTTTGAATCATAGGTAGACCGGCAATAGCAAAAGTGTTCATTTTGGCAGGAATATTTAGATCATCCCACGACGTTCGCACTAATTCATTATAATTTTTGCTTAGAAAACAGTGTGATAATCCTGCATCATACTGTGAGTACTCTGTAACCCAATCTTTAGGAGAACAATAACCATGCACATGGAAGTAAGTAGGATTTGCCTGTTGAGCACAGTGTACAAGTGGCGAGTTTGAGCCATAAGAATGGATGTGTATTTTCTGTTGACACAAATAATTAATATCTCTTAATGATAATCCGACCAAACGTCCGGAGTTTAAAATATGTATTTCTCCGTCGGTCTTTGATAATTTTGAACAGAAATTATTATTAAGATATTTACCGGAAGGTAAATCTCCATCCAAAATAAAAGAAGTTTCCCTGTTTGGGCACGATATATATTGCTCAAACCAAGCCTGACATTCTTCATTAATGTATATCTGACCGTCAGACAAAGTATATAAGTCCATTAGTTTATCCCATAAATTACGATATTGGCATACATAAGGACCTTCTTTAAAATGCCAAACAAAAGGTATTTCTTTTGTGTTCATCAGCACCTCATGAGCTAGGGGTTGTCTTACCCTGGATTTGGTTGACTACTATAAGTATCAACTAAAATGAATAAAAGATGAAAAAGAGTGACATGACCTTTAGTCCTTATCAGCTTGAACTTCTTGGCGATTTCTATCGTTC
>NZ_JAMOKH010000061.1:0-27457 GCF_023656585.1 Bacteroides sp. B1-V-101
AGTAAACCGGAGGCAGGAATAATAAATAATAAAGTAAACAGCTGCCAGGGTTAGTAATATTTCTAGTCAACACATAGCAGCTATTAGAGATAAACAAGTCAACCATTATTAGGGAAGTACATTGACTAATATATTTTGTTCGTTTCATATTTTCGTTTCACGTCCGTGATCTGTTCGGTTCACGTATGTGAGCTCAATAGTTTACGTACGTGGACTGATGGGAGCATGTACGTGAAACGATTTATTGTTACTGACGGAATATATTAATCATGCCTGCATGATAGCATAATGAATCGTTCATTTGCTGTTGTTCCTAGGTACTTATCTTTCCTTTGCCCGGATAAACATTGTCACAAACTTAAACGGATATGAATGGAGCCTGTTTCCATGTAAATTGTCACAACTTATTCTTTATGATTACTTATGTATGCTACATCAGTATGGGGCACAGTATAAGTCATAATATCGGTCATAACAAGTATTAATACCTGATTCCTCAATCATTAATAGTTGATATGGGGCTGACTAAAAAGCCGGTAGTATCTCAAATGGGAGTGACTAAAAAGTCGATTCTATCTCGAATCTCCTCCTTCCGGAAGGAGGAGTACCCGTAGGGGGAGGTGGTAGGTGAATACATAATTCTTTCATTTACAGTAAAATAGGAATATACATCATTTTACCTACCACCCCGGCTTTCAGCCACCCCTCCTTCCCGAAGGGAGGGGAATTGGAGATACTACCGACTTTTTAGTCAACCCTGACGACTCAGGTATTAACGCCTGATATACCACATAAAACACCTGATATTCCGAATGAAAAAAGCCAAGATAAGATTATGAAAAGAACCATAAACCGTATCTCATGAATAAACAAACTTCGGGTGCGATTGACTTGCTTCCGGGATAATTGCGTGTAAGAGGTGCTGTGCCAAGAAGGCGAAAGGGGCTTCCTGACTTCTTTTTTCAACATTTCTTTTTCCATTCTTGCATTTATGCGCTAAAATTTATAACTTTCCACTCGAAAAGGCGTTGAATGAAGAAAGGAGGATGGCTTATGAAGAAAGGATATATTTTGTGGTTGCTGATAAGCGTGATTAGCCTTCCGGTAGTTGCGCAGAATATCATTTATTCAAACTTGAAGGAGTTGATGGCTCAAGATGGCGATACCCTTGCAGTGTTGCGAGTAGAGAAGCGTTCCAGAAGCCAGATTCTATTGACAGGCGGGGCTGACTACCGGATAACGGCAGGCAATGATGAATCTATGTGCCGCCAGTTGAAGAAGCGTTGTTTTGCGGTGCGTACTTCTGAAGGAGACTTATTTATCAACTGTCGTAAGTTGCGTTATAAAAAGATGCGTTTCGGGGCGTGGTATGCTCCGGCTGTTCAGTTGGGCAAAAATATCTATTTCTGTGCGATGCCATTAGGGTCGGTAATTGGTGGGACATTTGCAGAAGAAGATGATGTGAAACTGGGCGGAAATGTGGGAGATGCTCTTGCTGCTTCAAGTCTGGTTACTAAACGGGTCTGCTATGAGCTGAACGGTGAGACCGGAAAGATTGATTTTGTAGGAAAAGAAAAGATGGCGCAACTGCTGGAAAAACATCCGGAATGGAAAAAAGCCTACCTTACAAAAGACAGTCAGGAAGCGAAGCATACCTTCAAGTATCTGCAAATGCTGTGTGGTGAGCAGCAGAAAGAATAAATAATACCTTTCTGATAATAAATCTACCAAAACCTTTGTCTTTTCTCTTCTTTTTTTCTATATTGCGAAGAGTTATAGAACTGTATTGCTTACAGTTTGTAATCCTTAATTCTGCTTATTATGAAGATAACTCTTGGCAACACGTTACCTCCCTACCCAGCTTTCATAGAAGGTATCCGGAGGGCCCCCGACCGTAGTTATACGCTTACGCCGGCGCAGACAGCTACGGCATTGAAGAATGCATTGCGCTATATCCCCTTGGAATTGCATGAGCAACTGGCACCTGAATTTATGGAAGAATTGCGTACCCGTGGGCGAATTTACGGATACCGCTTCCGTCCCGCAGGCGATCTGAAAGCCAGGCCGATTGATGAATATCGTGGCAAATGTGTGGAAGGCAAAGCCTTTCAAGTAATGATTGACAACAATCTCTGTTTTGATATCGCGTTGTATCCCTATGAACTTGTTACTTATGGTGAAACCGGCCAAGTTTGTCAGAACTGGATGCAATACCTCCTGATCAAGCAATATCTCGAAGAACTTACTCCTGAGCGAACACTGGTCATTGAGTCCGGACATCCGTTGGGACTGTTTCGTTCCCGTCCCGATGCTCCCCGCGTTATTATTACCAACTCTATGATGATAGGTCAGTTCGACAATCAGCACGACTGGCACATTGCCGCACAAATGGGAGTTGCCAACTATGGGCAGATGACGGCGGGCGGCTGGATGTATATCGGTCCGCAGGGTATTGTTCATGGCACTTTCAATACATTACTCAATGCCGGGCGATTGAAACTCGGCATTCCGCAGGACAAAGATTTGCGTGGTCACCTCTTCGTATCTTCCGGTTTGGGAGGAATGAGCGGGGCACAGCCAAAGGCAGCCGAAATAGCCGGAGCAGCCTCTATTATAGCCGAAGTCGATAGCTCCCGTATCGAAACACGTTATCGGCAGGGATGGGTAGGCCATGTCACACAGGACCTGTCGGAAGCTTTCCGCCTGGCAAAAGAAGCGATGGAACGTCGGGAACCTTGCTCGATAGCCTATCATGGCAACGTCGTCGATTTGCTGGAATATGCGGAACGCGAGCAGATTCATATTGAACTTTTGTCCGATCAAACCTCTTGTCATGCCGTTTACGAAGGAGGCTACTGTCCCGCAGGCTTGACTTTCGATGAGCGGACCCGCCTTCTTCATGAATCTCCTGATCAGTTCCGTCGTCTGGCAGACGCTTCTTTGCGCCGCCATTTTGAGGTAATCCGGAAACTGGTGGCATGCGGCACTTACTTCTTCGATTATGGCAACTCCTTTATGAAAGCGATTTATGATGCCGGAGTGAAAGAGATTTCCCGCAATGGAGTTGATGAGAAAGACGGATTTATATGGCCGAGTTATGTAGAAGATATCATGGGACCCCAACTCTTTGATTATGGCTATGGCCCCTTCCGATGGGTATGTCTGAGCGGTAGGCACGAAGATCTGATAAAAACGGACCGTGCCGCAATGGAGTGCATTGATGTCAATCGCCGGGGACAGGATCTGGATAATTATAACTGGATACGCGACGCCGAAAAGAACAGGCTGGTAGTAGGTACTCAGGCACGTATTCTCTATCAGGATGCCGTAGGAAGAATGAATATCGCCCTCCGTTTCAATGAAATGGTACGGCGGGGAGAAGTAGGACCGATCATGTTGGGCCGCGATCATCATGATGTGAGTGGAACCGATTCGCCTTTCCGTGAGACATCGAATATCAAAGACGGAAGTAATGTCATGGCTGATATGGCCGTGCAGTGTTTCGCCGGAAACTGCGCGCGTGGCATGAGCTTGGTAGCCCTGCATAATGGCGGCGGAGTCGGTATCGGAAAAGCGATTAATGGCGGCTTCGGCATGGTATGTGACGGCAGCGAACGGGTAGACGAGATACTTCGCTCGGCTATGCTTTGGGATGTGATGGGCGGAGTGGCCCGCCGTTCGTGGGCCCGCAATCCGCATGCAATGGAAACTAGTGACGCTTTCAATGAATCACATTCGGAAGGGTATCATATAACGATGCCTTATCTGGCTGATGACGAGCTGATTAAAAAGACAATAAAAGAAGCATTGTAATAGAAAGTAACGAAATAGAGAAATAAATATGAATTGGAGTAAGATCATCGAATGTGTCCCCAACTTTAGCGAGGGACGTGATTTGGAGAAAATAGACAAGATAGTAGCCCCTTTTCGTGGCAAATCCGGCGTGAAGCTGCTCGATTATAGCAATGATGAAGATCATAACCGTCTGGTAGTCACTTTGGTTGGCGAACCGGAAGCCTTGCGCGATGCAGTCATTGAAGCTATCGGCATTGCTGTCCGTCTGATAGACCTTAATCATCATAGCGGACAGCATCCCCGCATGGGAGCGGTGGACGTGGTTCCTTTCATTCCGATCAAGAATACGACGATGGAAGAAGCCGTCGCCCTGTCGAAAGAAGTGGCTTCCCGGGTGGCGGAACTATATAATCTCCCTGTCTTTCTGTATGAAAAGTCCGCCACAGCTCCGCATCGGGAAAATCTGGCCTCCGTCCGTAAGGGAGAATTTGAAGGAATGGCGGAGAAAATCAGACTTCCCGAATGGCAGCCCGACTTCGGCCCTGCCGAGCGTCATCCCACTGCCGGAACGGTAGCTATCGGTGCCCGAATGCCGCTAGTCGCTTATAACATCAATCTGAGTACCAATAATCTTGAAATAGCCACGAAGATAGCAAAAAATATCCGGCATATCAACGGCGGTCTCCGCTACGTCAAAGCAATGGGGGTGGAACTGAAAGAGCGGAATATCACCCAAGTATCCATTAATATGACCGATTACACCCGCACCGCCCTTTACCGTGCTTTCGAATTGGTGCGTATTGAGGCCCGCCGCTATGGAGTGACGATTGTTGGAAGTGAGATCATTGGTCTGGTGCCGATGGAAGCGCTGATAGATACGGCCTCCTATTATTTAGGACTGGAGAATTTCTCCATGCAGCAGGTGCTGGAAGCGCGTATCATGGAATAGCGCCCGGAGTATTAAAATAATGTGCGTCCGATATAAAGCTGCTGAAACTTATATCGAATTATGATTGAAATAGTAAGAACCGAATAATAAAAGATCAATGAGTGAAAACCTGATTATATTCAATGCCCGTATTGTCACCCCGACAGGAATCTCCGCCCGTAAAGGTGCGGAAATGAGACAACTCCGCATCATAGAAAACGGAACGGTAGAAGTGACCAAAGGCATCATCACTTACGTCGGCGAGAGTCGTGGCGAAGATCGTGACGGCTACTACCAGCATTACTGGCATTACAACGCCCGGGGACATTGCCTGCTTCCGGGCTTTGTCGATTCGCATACCCATTTTGTTTTTGGCGGAGAACGTTCCGAAGAATTTTCATGGCGGCTGAAAGGCGAAAGCTATATGTCCATCATGGAACGTGGCGGAGGGATAGCCAGTACCGTAAAAGCTACCCGGCAAATGAATTTCCTGAAACTTCGCTCGGCAGCCGAAGGCTTTCTGAAGAAGATGAGTGCTATGGGAGTCACCACGGTAGAAGGTAAAAGCGGTTATGGACTCGATCGGGAAACAGAGCTGCTGCAACTGAAAATAATGCGCAGCCTGAACAATGACGAGCACAAACGTATCGACATTGTATCCACTTTCTTAGGAGCCCACGCCCTTCCCGAAGAGTATAAAGGAAGAGGAGACGAATACATCGACTTTCTGATTCGTGAAATGCTCCCCGTTATCCGCGAGAACGAACTAGCCGAATGTTGTGATGTCTTTTGCGAACAAGGAGTTTTCTCTGTCGAACAGTCCCGCCGTCTCCTTCGGGCAGCCAAAGAACAAGGCTTCCTGTTAAAGCTCCATGCCGATGAAATCGTTTCCTTTGGTGGTGCTGAGCTGGCTGCCGAACTGGGCGCTTTGTCTGCTGATCATCTGCTTCAGGCTTCCGATGCCGGAATCCGTGCAATGGCCGACGCAGGAGTAGTAGCTACCCTGCTGCCTCTGACGGCTTTCGCACTGAAAGAACCTTATGCACGCGGTCGTGAAATGATTGATGCCGGCTGTGCCGTAGCACTTGCCACAGACTTGAATCCGGGAAGCTGTTTCTCCGGTTCCATCCCGTTGACCATTGCTTTGGCGTGTATTTACATGAAACTTAGCATCGAAGAAACCATCACTGCCCTCACACTAAACGGGGCTGCTGCCCTTCATCGGGCAGACCGGATCGGAAGTATCGAAGTAGGCAAGCAAGGTGACTTTGTCATACTGAATTCGGACAATTATCACATTCTGCCATACTACGTAGGCATGAACTGTGTCATCATGACTATTAAAGGCGGTATGTTATACCCCGTCAATTGATAACTAAAAGCATAAAATACCATGTTAGCAGATTTAACCGTAAAAGATTTCTTAGATAAGGTAGCCGGCAATGATCCGGTACCCGGCGGTGGCAGTATTGCCGCTTTAGGTGGAGCGCTGGCTTCCGCTTTGGCCACGATGGTGACAGGACTCACCATCGGCAAGAAAGGATATGAAGCCAGCGAAGAAGTAATGCAGCACGCACAGACGCTTACCACCCGATTCCAAAAAGAATTCATCGCCTTGATTGATAAAGACTCCGAAGCCTATGATGAAGTTTTTGTCTGTTTTAAACTTCCCAAAGCTACCGATGAAGAAAAAGCTGTCCGTAGCGCTGCCATTCAGGAAGCCACCAGGCATGCCGCCCTCATTCCGATGGAAGTTGCCCGAAAAGCACTTGAAGTGATGCCCGTCATAGCAGACATCGCCCGTCTGGGAAACCGGAACGCTATTACAGACGCCTGTGTAGCCATGATGGCGGCACGATCCGCCGTATTGGGGGCATTGCTGAATGTCCGCATTAATCTGGGGGTACTCAAAGACAAAGAATTTGTCCAGGGCTTGCAAGCCGAAGCGGACCGGATAGAGCAAACCGCTTGCCGGAAAGAGAAAGAATTACTGGATGCCGTCAACCAAGATTTACGCGTATGAGCAAGAATGTGTATCAAATAGGTTCCGGAGAACTGACCTTCGAAATCATCGAACGGATCATCAACGAGAATCTGAAGCTGGAACTGGCTCCCGAAGCCAAGCTCCGCATTCAGAAATGCCGTGATTATCTAGACCATAAAATAGCTTCTTCCGAAGAACCTCTTTATGGCATCACCACCGGCTTCGGCTCATTATGCACTAAAAATATTTCTTCCGGCGAATTGGGAACCTTGCAGGAAAACCTGATAAAGAGCCATGCCTGCAGTGTAGGCGAAGAAATCCGTCCTGTCATCATCAAACTGATGATGTTACTCAAAGCCCACGCTCTCTCGTTGGGACATAGCGGCGTGCAACTAATCACCGTACAGCGTATCCTCGACTTTTTCAATAACGATGTACTGCCCATCGTCTATGACCGCGGTTCTTTGGGAGCTTCCGGCGATCTCGCCCCATTAGCCAATCTGTTCCTTCCTTTGATTGGTGTGGGCGACGTCAACTATAAAGGAAAGAAATGCGAAGCAATCAGCGTGCTCGACGAATTTGGCTGGGAACCCGTCCGGCTCATGAGCAAGGAAGGGCTTGCACTGCTCAACGGTACCCAGTTCATGAGTGCCAATGGTGTATTTGCCATTCTCAAAGCCTTCCGCCTTTCCAAGAAAGCCGACCTGATAGCTGCTCTTTCTCTTGAAGCCTTCGACGGACGCATCGACCCGTTTATGGATTGCATCCAGCAGATACGCCCTCATCCCGGACAGATCGAGACGGGAGAGGCTTTCCGTAAACTGCTGGCAGGCAGCGAACTGATCGAACGTCCCAAGGCGCACGTACAGGATCCTTACTCTTTCCGTTGCATCCCGCAAGTGCATGGTGCCACGAAAGACGCTATCCGCTATGTTTCCTCCGTACTGCTGACCGAAATCAATTCCGTCACGGACAATCCAACGATCTTCCCTGACGAAGACAGAATCATTTCCGGTGGAAATTTCCACGGTCAGCCGTTGGCTATCTCCTATGACTTTCTCGCTATTGCCTTGGCAGAACTGGGAAACATTTCCGAACGCCGTGTCTCTCAATTGATTATGGGACTTCGCGAACTTCCGGAGTTTTTGGTAGCCAATCCGGGACTGAATTCCGGTTTTATGATTCCCCAATATGCTGCTGCGTCTATGGTCAGCCAGAACAAAATGTACTGTTATGCCGCATCGAGCGATTCCATCGTTTCGTCCAACGGGCAGGAAGATCATGTAAGTATGGGAGCCAATGCCGCAACCAAACTTTATAAAGTGATGGACAACCTTGAACATATCCTTGCCATCGAACTGATGAATGCTGCGCAGGGCATCGATTTCCGCCGTCCGCTGAAAACGTCTCCGCTGCTGGAGAGTTTCCTGCATGCCTACCGGAAAGAAGTGCCTTTTGTGAAAGATGACATCGTGATGTATAAAGAAATACATAAAACAGTCGCTTTTTTAAAAAGGACTAAGTTAGAGTACTAAACCTCCTTTTTCGCTTTTCGTTAATAATGGTGACTGTTATTGCCGGATAAACGATCGATTCTTATCGGTATTTATCCGGCATTTGCCGATTATTCTCCCTCTTACAGCGATAAAACTTTACTTCATATACCTCTATTCCTTACTTTTGCTCTATATTTCCTCTTAACACTTGTTTTCATATACCTCTAATGAATGATAATATTTATCAAATGGGCTATAAATAAAAGGAAACTTGATTTGTTAATTGAGTTTTCTATATATCTTTGTTCCGTTTTTCGCTTTAAATGGTGAATTTATAGAAAACTGAGTCTAACAAAATCTAAAAAGAGTGATGATGGAGCATGGAAGAGACGCGTCCCAAAAGGCGGAGCTGAGAGAACGGATTATAATGACCGCGACAGAAGCTTTTACTTTGAAAGGTATCAAGTGTATTACGATGGATGACATTGCGGCAGCATTGGGCATTTCCAAACGTACGCTCTATGAGGTTTTTGCAGATAAGGAATCATTATTGAAGGAGTGTATTCTGCAAAAGCAAGCCGAGAGAGACAAATACTTGCAGGAGATATACGAGCAATCCAACAATGTGCTGGAGGTGATACTTGCTGTCTTTCAGAAAAGCATCGAGATCTTTCATCAGACCAACAAGCGCTTCTTCGAGGATATCAAGAAATATCCGAAGGTATATGCGATGATGAAAGACCGTAGCGAAAGTGACTCAGAGAAGACGATGTCTTTCTTTAAGTCGGGCGTGGAGCAAGGTATCTTTCGTTCGGATGTCAACTTTGAGATAGTCAATCTGTTGGTGCGCGAGCAGTTTGATGTGCTGTTGAATACGGACATTTGCAACGAATATCCTTTTATAGAAGTATATGAGTCCATCATGTTTACTTATATACGTGGCATTTCCACGGAAAAAGGAGCCAAAGTTTTAGAGGAATTTATATCAGAATATCGTAAAAACCGGGTCGAGCAACAATAGAAGTAAGGTTCGGATGACAAACAATTAAGGATCAAATAGAAACGAGTTTATGAACAGATTGAAAAGATTGACAGGCAAGAAAATGCTTCTGACGGCAATGGCTCTCTGTGCGTTTGGCTTTGCAAAGGCTCAGACGGAGCAGACAACGCAGAATACGCTGACATTGACGCTGGACAAAGCCCTGGAAATAGCGTTGGATGAGAATCCTACGATAAAGGTGGCGGCAGAAGAAATTGCCTTAAAGAAAGTTGCAAGTAAGGAAGCATGGCAGAGCCTGTTACCCGAAGCAAGCCTAAACGGATCACTGGATCACACGATCAAAGCGGCTGAAATGAAACTGAACGATATGTCGTTCAAGATGGGGCAGGACGGTACGAATACCGCCAATGCCGGACTGAGCATTAACCTGCCTTTGTTTGCACCGGCTGTTTATCGGGCTATGTCAATGACAAAGACGGATATCGAACTGGCAGTGGAGAAGTCGCGTGCTTCCGAACTGGATTTGATTAATCAAGTGACCAAGGCTTATTATCAGCTGATGCTTGCACAAGATAGTTATGAAGTGCTTCAAGGCAGCTATAAGTTGGCAGAAGATAATTTCAATGTCGTGAACGCCAAATATCAACAAGGTGCAGTCAGCGAATTTGACAAGATCAGCGCAGAAGTACAGATGCGCAGCATCAAGCCGAATGTCATTTCTGCCGCCAATGCCGTGACGCTGGCAAAACTCCAGTTGAAAGTGTTGATGGGCATTACGGCTGATGTGGATATTAAGACTGACGATAATCTGACAAACTACGAATCAATGCTGTTTGCCAATCAGTTGAAAGAAGAAGATATGAGTCTGGAGAACAATACAACGATGAAGCAGTTCGAGCTGAATATGAAATTGCTCGAAAAGAACGTGAAGTCGCTGAAAACGAACTTCATGCCTACTTTGTCGATGAGCTTCTCTTATCAATATCAGTCTTTGTATAATCCGAACATCAATTTCTTTGATTATACGTGGAGCAACAGTTCGTCTTTGATGTTCAATCTGAGCATTCCTTTGTATAGGGCGAGCAACTTTACGAAGGTAAAATCGGCCCGCATCCAGATGCGCCAGCTTGACTGGAACCGCATCGATACGGAGAGAAAACTGAATATGCAGGTAGTCAGCTACCGTAACAATATGACTGCCAGCTCCGAGCAGGTGGTCAGCAACAAAGAAAACGTGATGCAGGCTGAAAAAGCGGTACAGATTGCCGGAAAACGTTATGAAGTCGGTAAGGGAACCGTGCTTGAACTTAACAGTTCGCAGGTATCACTGACGCAGGCACAACTTACTTACAATCAATCAATCTACGATTACCTGGTAGCTAAGGCTGACCTTGATCAGGTTTTGGGAAAACAATAAAGATAGACAACTAAAATTACAACTAAGGAATATGAAAAAAGGTATCCAATTAGTGGCTCTGCTATTGACAGTAGTAATGAGCTCATGTACGGGTGGAAAAGATAAGGCTGCTGTGAAACAGGAAGACGAGAAGCCCAGAGTAAAAGTGGCTGATGTAACAGCCCGTCCCGTAGATCAGATACAGGATTATACAGCGACGGTAGAAGCTGAAGTAAAGAACAACATTGCTCCTTCGTCACCTGTCCGCATCGACCGGATTCTGGTAGAAGTGGGCGACCGTGTATCCAAAGGCCAGAAGCTGGTGCAGATGGATGCAGCCAACCTCACACAGACGAAACTGCAACTGGACAATCAGCAAATTGAATTTAATCGTATCGACGAACTTTATAAGGTAGGCGGTGCTTCCAAATCAGAGTGGGATGCTGCGAAGATGCAGCTCGATGTGAAGCAGACTGCTTATGATAATTTGGTAGAGAATACGTTTCTGTTGAGCCCGATCAACGGAGTAATCACTGCCCGTAATTACGATAATGGTGATATGTATAGTGGCGGAAGTCCGGTGCTGGTAGTAGAGCAGATCACTCCGGTCAAGCTGATGATCAATGTGTCTGAAACCTACTTCACGAAGGTGAAGAAAGGCGAACCGGTAGATGTGAAGCTGGATGTATATGGCGACGAACTGTTCAAGGGAACTATCAGCCTGATCTATCCGACTATCGACGCAACTACCCGTACTTTCCAGATCGAGATCAAGTTGGACAACAAAGATCAGCGTGTACGTCCGGGAATGTTTGCCCGTGCTACCTTGAACTTCGGTACGGCGGACAACGTCGTAGTACCCGACTTGGCTATTGTGAAACAGGCAGGTTCCGGCGATCGCTATGTGTACGTTTATAAAGATGGTAAAGTGTCCTACAACAAAGTGGAGTTAGGCAGACGCATGGGCTCGGAGTATGAGCTGAAATCCGGTGTGCCCGATAACTCGCAGGTGGTAGTGGCCGGACAGGCACGTCTGATAAACGGTACGGAAGTAGAGATCGAGAAGTAAAATCACTATTAAACTAATCACTATAAAGAAATGAGTTTATACGAAGGTGCGGTTAAGAAACCGATTATGACCTCCCTCTGCTTTCTGGCAGTGGTGATTTTTGGTCTTTTCTCTTTGTCCAAGTTACCTATCGACTTGTATCCGGACATCGATACAAATACGATCATGGTAATGACCGCATATCCTGGCGCAAGTGCTTCGGATATAGAAAATAACGTTACCCGACCGCTGGAGAATACCTTGAATGCGGTGAGTAACCTGAAACATATTACCTCTCGTTCTTCCGAGAATATGTCATTGATTACATTGGAATTTGAGTTTGGTAATGATATTGACGTGCTGACGAATGATGTGCGTGACAAACTCGATATGGTAAGCTCACAGCTGCCGGATGATGTCGAGAATCCGATCATCTTCAAGTTCAGTACGGACATGATTCCGATTGTATTGCTTTCGGTACAGGCCAATGAGAGCCAGGCCGCGCTTTACAAGATACTGGACGACCGTGTGGTTAACCCGTTGGCACGTATTCCCGGTGTGGGAACGGTGTCTATCAGTGGTGCGCCGCAGCGTGAGATTCAGGTATATTGCGACCCTAACAAACTGGAAGCTTATAACCTGAGCATTGAAACTATCAGCTCTATTATCGGAGCCGAAAACAAGAATATTCCGGGCGGTAACTTCGATATCGGTAGTGAGACGTATGCCCTCCGTGTGGAAGGGGAGTTTGATGATTCCCGCCAGTTGGCAGATATCGTAGTAGGTACGCACAATGGAGCGAATGTCTTCCTGCGTGATGTGGCCCGCATCGTGGATACGGTGGAAGAGCGTGCGCAGGAAACCTATAATAACGGTGTGCAGGGTGCGATGATTGTGGTTCAGAAGCAGTCGGGCGCCAACTCTGTAGAAATTTCCCGTAAGGTAGAGGAAGCGCTTCCGCGTTTGCAGAAGAACCTGCCGAGTGATGTGAAGCTGGGAGTGATTGTCGATACTTCCGATAATATCTTGAATACGATTGACAGTTTGGCAGAGACTGTAATGTATGCCTTGCTGTTCGTTGTGATCGTCGTGTTCCTGTTCCTGGGACGCTGGCGTGCGACATTGATTATCTGTATCACGATTCCGCTTTCGTTGATCGCTTCCTTTATCTATCTGGCGATTACCGGAAATACGATCAACATTATCTCACTGTCGTCTCTGTCTATTGCCATCGGTATGGTGGTGGATGATGCGATTGTGGTACTTGAAAACGTGACGACACATATTGAGCGTGGTTCGGACCCGAAACAGGCAGCAGTACATGGAACGAATGAGGTGGCTATTTCCGTAATCGCTTCTACGCTGACCATGATCGCTGTGTTCTTCCCGTTGACCATGGTAAGCGGTATGTCCGGTGTGCTCTTCAAACAGCTGGGCTGGATGATGTGTGCCATCATGTTTGTGTCTACCGTCGCGGCTCTGTCACTGACCCCGATGCTCTGTTCGCAATTACTTCGCCTGCAGAAGCGGCCGTCGAAGATGTTCAAGCTCTTCTTTACTCCGATAGAGAAAGCGTTGGACGCACTCGATGCAGGTTATGCGAAAATGCTGAACTGGGCAGTTCGTCATCGTCCGGTTGTGATTGTGGGATGTATTGCTTTCTTCGTTGTCAGCTTGCTGTGTGCGAAAGGAATCGGTACGGAATTCTTCCCTGCACAGGATAATGCCCGTATTGCTGTTCAGCTTGAATTGCCGATCGGTACACGAAAAGAGATTGCTCAGGAACTTTCTGAGAAGCTGACTAACCAGTGGCTGACGAAGTATAAAGATATCATGAAGGTATGTAACTATACCGTAGGTCAGGCGGACTCGGATAATACGTGGGCTTCCATGCAGGACAACGGCTCGCACATTATTTCCTTCAACATCAGTCTGGTAGACCCGGGAGATCGTGATATCTCACTGGAAACAGTCTGTGACGAGATGCGTCAGGACTTGAAAGGTTATCCGGAGTTCAGCAAGGCACAGGTTATTCTGGGAGGTAGTAATACAGGTATGTCTGCTCAGGCAAGTGCCGACTTTGAGATATACGGATACGATATGACGATGACTGATAGCGTAGCAGCCCGTTTGAAACGTGAGTTGCTGACCGTGAAAGGGGTGACCGAGGTAAACATCAGCCGTAGTGACTACCAGCCTGAGTATCAGGTTGACTTCGACCGTGAGAAGCTGGCGATGCACGGACTGAACCTGGCTACAGCCGGTAACTACCTGCGTAATCGTATCAATGGTGCCGTTGCTTCCAAATATCGTGAAGACGGAGATGAGTATGATATCAAAGTGCGCTATGCACCCGAATATCGTACAAGTCTGGAAAGCATCGAGAACATCCTTATTTATAATGCCAAAGGCGAATCCGTGCGTGTAAAAGATGTCGGAAAGGTAGTCGAACGTTTTGCGCCTCCTACCATTGAGCGTAAAGACCGTGAACGTATCGTGACCGTATCCGCCGTTATCTCCGGTGCTCCGTTGGGTGACGTAGTGGCAGCAGGTAACAAGCTTATTGATAAGATGGATATTCCGGGAGAAATCACGATTCAGATTTCCGGTTCGTACGAAGACCAGCAGGACTCGTTCCGTGACTTGGGAACACTGGGTATCCTGATTGTTATCCTTGTATTCATCGTAATGGCGGCACAGTTCGAGTCTCTGACTTATCCGTTCATTATCATGTTCTCTCTGCCGTTTGCATTTAGTGGAGTCTTGATGGCGTTGTTCTTTACGGGCAGTACGCTGAGTGTAATGAGTTTGCTGGGAGGTATCATGCTGATTGGTATTGTGGTGAAGA
Source organism: Bacteroides sp. B1-V-101 (assembly GCF_023656585.1). Lineage (NCBI taxonomy): Bacteria > Pseudomonadati > Bacteroidota > Bacteroidia > Bacteroidales > Bacteroidaceae > Bacteroides > Bacteroides sp. B1-V-101. The sequence goes on from NZ_JAMOKH010000061.1 coordinate 14,496, forward strand.
ACGGTATTGTGCTCATTGACTACATCACGCTCTGTCGAGAGCGGGGTATGGCGGTCATCAACTCTGTGGTGACATCCGGTAAGAGCCGTCTCCGTCCGGTATTGATGACAACAGCCACAACCGTTCTGGGTATGATCCCGATGGCTATCGGTGGCGGACAAGGTTCTGAAATGTGGAGTCCGATGGCGATTGCCGTAATCGGTGGTCTGACGGTATCTACTGTGTTGACACTCGTCCTGATTCCTACGCTGTACTGTGTATTTGCCGGAACAGGTATCAAGAACAGACGTCGTAAACTCCATCGCAAACGCGAACTGGATGTCTACTTCCAGGAACATAAAGATGAAATTATTAAGAAATAACAGAAAAGAAATATGAAATCAGTATTGATAACATTCGATCAGGCTTATTACGAACGGATCATGGCGTTGCTCGACCGTCTGAACTGCCGTGGCTTTACATACCTTGAAAAGGTGCAGGGACGTGGTTCAAAGACAGGCGATCCGCACTTCGGCAGTCATGCCTGGCCCAGTATGTGTTCGGCTATCCTTACGGTGGTCGATGACAATAAAGTCGATCCGCTGCTGGATACCCTGCATAAGATGGACTTACAGACCGAACAGCTGGGATTACGTGCATTTGTATGGAACATTGAACGGACCATCTAGCGTTCGTACAGTGAATCAATAATCGGAAGGGAGAATCTATAAATAATGTAGATTCTCCCTTCTTTTTTCTTGCTTTTCCCTATCTTTGCAGCCTGAAAACGTCCGGCACCGATGAACTTGTGGTCCGGCACCGATGAGGCCTCCCTTCGGCACCGATGAGGAGGTGGCTCGGCACCGGGTAAAAAACGAGGACTCAATGAGTGCTTATATCTACTTATAAGATGGAGATTATCAAGAACTACCTGAAATATTCGTTATGGCTTGTACTGATTGTGTTTGCAGCACTCTTTGGGTTGCACTGGCTTCCGGCTATAACGATCGACGGACACACGATGAGGCGTGTCGATATTTTAAGCGATCTTCGCTATCCGAAGCAGGAAGTGGCGGTGGCCGATTCGGATACCATTCCTTTGCCTCCTGTCGTAAAGCCGGTTTTTGTCGATACCTGTCGTGCGGGCATGACTTGTATTGAAGATTACGGTGACTCTACCCGTCGCGGCATGGCTTCTTTTTATGAAGCGCTCGACCGTACTTCTTCTTCACATCCGGATCATGACGGGCTGGTGCGTATCGCCGTTTTCGGTGATTCATTTATAGAGGCGGATATCTTTACGGCTGATTTACGTGAAATGCTTCAGAAACGGTTTGGCGGTTGCGGTGTCGGATTTGTTACCATTACTTCGATGACGAGCGGGTATCGTCCTACCGTGCGGCATACTTTCGGCGGGTGGTCCAGTCATGCGGTGACGGACAGTGTGTATTTCGATAAAAAGAAACAGGGTATTTCCGGACACTACTTTATTCCCCGTGAAGGGGCATACGTTGAGTTGAGGGGGCAAAGCAAATATGCTTCGCTGCTTGATACTTGTCAGCAGGCTTCGATTTTCTTCTATAATAAAGATTCCGTTCATCTTACTGCCCGTGTGAATCGGGGGGAGAGTAAGAACTACTCTTTAGGACCTTCGGGCGATTTGCAGAAGATTTCCGTTGAAGGACGCATCGGCTCTGTCCGGTGGACGGTAGATCGTGCCGATTCTACGCTGTTCTATGGCTTGGCGATGGATGGTAAGCGAGGAATCGTTCTCGATAATTTCTCCTTGCGAGGCAGTTCCGGCTTATCGTTGCGGGGCATTCCGTTACAGATGTTGCGGCAGTTTAACGAACAGCGTCCTTATGATCTGATTATTCTTGAATACGGATTGAATGTGGCTACCGAACGGGGACGCAATTATGATAACTATCAGAAGGGACTGCTCACTTCTATCGAACATCTGAAGAATTGTTTTCCACAGGCGAGTATTTTGCTGTTAAGTGTCGGCGACCGTGATTATAAGACAGAAGACGGCGAACTTCGCACCATGCCGGGAGTCAAGAATCTGATTCGCTATCAGCAGAACATTGCTGCCGAAAGCGGCATCGCTTTCTGGAATATGTTTGAAGCGATGGGAGGCGAAGGCAGTATGGCGAACCTCGTACACGCCAAACCTTCGATGGCGAACTACGATTATACTCATATCAACTTCCGGGGAGGCAAACATCTGGCAGGACTGCTCTATGAAACATTGATATACGGTAAGGAACAATATGACAGGAGGCGTGCTTATGAGCAAGAATAACCTGTTGCTGGGCTTTATCTTGGGGGTACTTGGAACATTCTTTCTTCTTCCGGCAGGAAAGGCGCAAGACCGTATCCCTGCCTGTCCTCCATTGGGGAAGACCTTGAAAATGATAAAACCTTTGCGGGAAATGAACTGGGCGAATGACACCATCGCCGTGCAGACTTCTTTTCCATCCGCTTTCCGCGAGACCGGAAGGAATGAGATAATCGACAGTATTGCCCTGTTGACACCCGTGTTTGAACGTCTCCGTCAGGTACGTGCCGGACTTTCCGAAGATACGGTGCGTATTCTCCATATCGGAGACAGTCATGTACGCGGGCACATCTATCCGCAGACTACGGGAACACTGCTGAAAGAAACCTTTGGTGCTGTCTCTTATACCGATATGGGGGTGAACGGGGCTACTTGTCTGACGTTTACCCATCCGGGACGTATTGCCGATATTGCAGCCATGAAGCCGGAACTGCTGATTCTGTCCTTCGGAACCAACGAAAGTCATAACCGACGGTATAACGTCAACCTGCATTATAATCAGATGGACGAACTTGTCAAACTGTTGCGCGACAGCCTTCCCGATGTCCCTATTCTTCTCACCACGCCTCCGGGTTCTTACGAAAGTTTCCGGCAAAGGCGGCGGAAACGTACATACGCCATCAATCCCCGGACGGCTACGGCAGCAGAAACAATCCGCCGTTATGCCAAAGATCGTCGTCTGCTCGTGTGGGATATGTACGATGTAGTAGGGGGCAAGCGCCGTGCCTGCACCAACTGGACGGAAGCGAAATTGATGCGTCCCGATCATGTGCATTATTTACCTGAGGGATATATCCTGCAAGGAAATTTATTATACCAAGCCATAATTCAAGCTTATAACGATTATGTTTCCCATTGATATTGATTTCAGCCGGTTAAAAGAGGTGCTTACCTACGATCCGCAGGCACCTATGATATTCAGCAGTGGTATCTTCCTTTGGCTGTTTGCCGCCTTTATGATCGTGTACACCTTGTTGCAGCGTCAGTATACGGCCCGTATTCTGTTTGTGACGCTTTTCTCTTATTACTTTTATTATAAGAGCAGCGGCACTTACTTTTTCCTGCTGGCGCTGGTCACGGTTTGCGACTTCCTGCTGGCGCAATGGATGGACTGTACCGAAGGACACTGGAAGCGTAAAGGCCTGGTGACTCTGAGTTTGGGAGTCAATCTGGGGCTTCTTGCCTACTTTAAATATACTAATTTTCTGGGTGGAGTGATTGCCTCGTTGATGGGAGGAGAATTTACGGCGCTTGATATATTCCTGCCTGTAGGTATCTCATTCTTCACTTTCCAATCATTAAGCTATACCATTGACGTTTACCGGAAAGACATCAAGCCATTGACCAACATACTGGATTACGCGTTTTATGTATCCTTCTTTCCGCAGCTGGTGGCCGGACCTATTGTGCGTGCCCGTGACTTTATTCCGCAAATCCGGAAACCGCTTTTCGTTTCTCAGGAGATGTTCGGGCGGGGGATTTTCCTTATTCTCTCCGGTTTGTTCAAGAAAGCAATCATTTCCGATTATATCAGTGTCAACTTCGTGGAGCGTATCTTTGATAATCCGACCCTTTATTCCGGTCTCGAGAATCTGATGGGAGTATACGGATATGCTTTGCAGATTTACTGTGACTTCTCCGGATATAGCGATATGGCTATCGGTATCGCTCTGCTGCTGGGCTTTCATTTTAATCTCAACTTTAATTCTCCTTATAAGTCCGCCTCTATTACTGAATTTTGGCGGCGTTGGCATATCTCATTGTCCAGTTGGTTGCGCGATTACCTGTACATATCTTTGGGAGGAAACCGGAAAGGTAAGTTCCGCCAGTATCTGAATCTGATTATTACCATGTTTTTGGGCGGATTGTGGCACGGAGCTTCCTGGAACTTTGTGCTTTGGGGAACATTTCACGGCATCGCTTTGGCGGCGCATAAGATGTGGATGTCCATCACCGGTCGTAAGAAAGGGGAACAAAGTCATGGCTGGCGTCGTGTATTCGGCATCATTATCACTTTCCACTTTGTCTGTTTCTGCTGGATATTCTTCCGTAATGCTGATTTTCAGAACTCGATGGATATGTTAAAACAAATATTCACCACTTTCCGTCCGCAGCTTTTCCCACAACTGATCGAAGGTTACTGGCGCGTGTTTGCCTTGATGCTGCTCGGCTTTCTGCTTCATTTCACTCCGGATAGTTGGGAGAATGCTGCTTGTCGTGGAGTTATTCGCTTGCCGTTCTTAGGGAAAGCTCTGCTGATGGTGGCTCTGATTTATCTGGTCATTCAGATGAAGAGTTCGGAGATTCAGCCGTTTATTTATTTCCAGTTTTAGCTTTCTTTCCACACTGTTTTGAATTAAATGATAGTCAATAGTATCTTGAATGGGGCTGACTAAAAAGTCAATAGTATCTTAATTCTCCTCCTTCCCGAAGGAGGAGAATGGAGATACTACCGACTTTTGGGTCATCCCCAATGGAGATACTACTGTTTGATTCATTTTTAAACAGTTGTGAACAAATCTCTATGTAATCTGTATTTTAGTCTATGGACGTGTGTGGTATTTTGCGCTAGCTTTGCCACGAACAGATAAATAGACGTACTATGAGATATAGAATCCTCTTTTTCTTTTTGGCTTTTATCGGAATAAGCCAGTTCGTGACATCGTCTGATGTCCGTAATAAATATAACTTCAATTCAGACTGGTTGCTTTATGTGGGCGATGTTCCCGAGGCAAAGCAGCCGCGTTTTTCTGATTCGGAGTGGAAGAAAGTGACTTTACCGCATGCCTTCAATGAAGATGAGGCTTTCCGCCTGAGCATTGATGAGCTGACCGATACGATTATGTGGTATCGGAAACATTTCCGTCTGCCTGCCGACAGCAAGAATAAGAAAGTTTTTGTAGAGTTTGAAGGAGTCCGTCAAGGGGCGGATTTCTATATAAATGGTCAGAATGTCGGCCTGCACGAGAATGGGGTTATGGCTGTCGGTTTTGACCTGACTCCTTATATTAAGTACGGGCAGGAAAATGTAATCGCAGTCCGCATCGACAATGACTGGAATTATAAAGAACGGGCGACAGGCACGAAATACCAGTGGAGCAATAAGAACTTTAATGCCAATTATGGCGGTATCCCCAAAAATGTATGGCTGCACGTCACCGACCGTCTGTATCAGACTTTACCTTTATATAGTAATCTCAAAACGACCGGAGTCTACATCTATGCCGAAGACATCCGTGTGAAATCGCGCAAGGCCATTATCCATGCGGAATCTGAAATCAGAAACGAATATAACCGTGATAAGCACGTTTCCTATCAAGTAGAACTGATAGACCGTGACGGCACATCCGTCCAAACATTCGAAGGAACAAAGGCGGTAGTGAAACCGGGTGAAACAATCACGCTGAAAGCGGCATCCGAAGTGGATAACCTGCATTTCTGGAGCTGGGGATATGGCTACCTGTATACAGTAAAGACAAGCCTGTGGGTAGATGGCAGGAAAGTGGACGAAGTTGCCACCCGCACCGGATTCCGTAAAACGCGCTTCGGTAAAGGAATGATCTGGCTGAATGACCGTGTCATTCAGATGAAGGGCTTTGCCCAGCGGACAAGCAATGAATGGCCGGGAGTCGGGATGAGCGTACCTGCCTGGCTGAGCGATTATAGCAATCATCTGATGGTGGAGGGCAATGCGAACCTCGTGCGCTGGATGCATGTCACCCCGTGGAAACAGGATATTGAGTCGTGCGACCGTGTAGGATTGATTCAGGCTATGCAGGCGGGAGATGCCGAAAAAGATTGTGAAGGACGTCAGTGGGAACAGCGTACGGAATTGATGCGCGACGCCATCATCTATAACCGCAATAATCCGAGTATCTTATTTTATGAATGCGGCAATGAGTCCATCAGTCGTGAACACATGATTGAGATGAAAGCGATACGTGATTTGTACGATCCTCACGGCGGCCGTGCAATCGGTTCCCGTGAAATGCTGGACATCCGCGAGGCGGAATATGGCGGCGAAATGCTGTATATCAACAAGAGTGCGCATCATCCGATGTGGGCAATGGAGTATTGCCGTGACGAGGGATTGCGCAAATACTGGGATGATTATTCCTATCCTTATCACAAGGATGGAGACGGCAGCAATTCTTATAAGTCCACCGTTACCAACAAAGTACAGAAGAAAGTGGATGCCCGTGTCTACAACCGTAATCAGGATTCCTTTACCATCGAAAATATCATTCGCTGGTTCGATTACTGGCGAGAACGTCCGGGAACGGGAGACCGCGTAAGTTCGGGTGGCGTGAAGATAATCTTTTCCGATACCAATACGCACTATCGCGGAGTAGAAAATTATCGTCGTAGCGGAGTAACTGACGCCATGCGTATTCCTAAAGATCCCTTCTTTGCACATCAGGTGATGTGGGACGGCTGGGTAGATACGGAATGTCCCCGCATCTATATCGTTGGTCATTGGAATTATAATGATACGGTAGTGAAACCGGTATATGTCGTATCGAGCGCCGATAAAGTAGAATTATTTCTGAATGGTAAGTCTTTGGGCAATGGTGAACGGGATTATCATTTCCTGTATACCTTCAAAGATATTGCTTTCGTACCGGGCAGACTGGAGGCCGTAGGATACGACGAAAACGGAAAAGAATGTTGCCGTACTCAGTTGCAGACTGCCGGCAAGCCGGAACAGATTCAATTGAGTTTCATCCAGAGTCCCGAAGGATGGAAAGCGGATGGTGCCGATATGGTATTGCTTCAGGTAGAAGTCATGGATAAAGACGGCAACCGTTGTCCGCTGGCAAATGACTTGATACACTTTGAAGTAGAAGGACCTGCTGAATGGCGTGGCGGTATCGCACAAGGAGAAAATAATTATATCCTTTCAAAAGACTTGCCGGTAGAATGCGGCATCAATCGTGCTTTGATCCGTTCGCTCACTACTGCCGGAAACGTCCGTATCACAGCGAAGGCCGACGGATTGAAATCAGCAGAAATCAGCCTTACTTCCTCACCTGTCGAAGTGAAAAACGGTTTGAGTAGCTATATCCCCGGTGATGAACTCGAAGGCAGGCTGACTCGTGGTGAGACTCCGCAGACTCCTTCATACAAGGTCTCAAAAGTGGATGTCGGTATCGTTTCCGCCATTGCCGGAGCCAATAATGAGAATACAGTCAACAGTTTCGATGATAATGAACTGAGCGAATGGCGGAATGACGGGAAGGCAGCTACCGCATGGATTACCTATAAGTTGGAACGTGCCGCACGGGTGGATGAAGTTTGTATGAAACTGACCGGATGGCGTATGCGCAGTTATCCGCTGGAGATATATGCAGGCAAAGAACTGATATGGAGCGGAGATACGGATAAGAGTCTGGGATACGTCCACTTGGATGTAAAACCGGTACTGACCAATGAAATTACCATCCGGCTGAAGGGTACAAGCAAAGAAGGAGATGCCTTCGGCCAAATAGTAGAAGTTGCCGCCCCCGTTGCCAATGAACTGGATTTGTTTAAAGCGAAGGATGGGGACAAGACCGGGCATGAATTGCGTATTGTAGAAATAGAGTTCAAGGAGAACTTGTTGAAATAGTTTGTTTAGGGTTTGTATGACTGGTTTTCTAAGGACCGTCCATCATACTGTCAGTATAGTGACATCATCTGTCTTCTTTGATCAGAATGTGTCTCCTTTACTGGCAGACTGAAGGACGTTGTTCCTTGATTTCAACCTTTGAATTTAGCAATAAGATGGAACGTTATTAAAATATTTTCTCTTTCTTTGCAATAACGAAAAAAACATTGAACCTTATGGATTACCCATTGAATAATCAGCCGGCTACTGATCGCTACGATCGGATGCAATATAAATACTGTGGCAAGAGTGGCTTGCAACTGCCTCTCATCTCTTTAGGATTGTGGCATAACTTCGGTAGCGTAGATAACTTTAGTGTAGCGACCGACATGATTAAATATGCCTTCGACCATGGCATCACCCATTTCGATCTTGCTAATAACTATGGTCCTGTGCCGGGAAGTGCCGAAACTAATTTCGGACGGATTCTCAAAGAAAACTTCCAGGGATATCGGGATGAGATGATAATCTCCTCCAAAGCCGGCCATGACATGTGGATGGGGCCTTATGGCGGCAACAGCTCCCGCAAGAATCTGATGGCAAGCATTGATCAGAGTCTGCGCCGGACAGGACTGGAGTATTTTGATATCTTTTATAGTCATCGCTATGACGGAGTCACTCCGGTAGAAGAAACCATTCAAACGTTGATTGATATTGTAAAGCAAGGGAAAGCTCTGTATATCGGAATTTCAAAATATCCTCCTCAGCAAGCGAGGATTGCCTATGAAATGATGGCAAAAGCAGGCGTTCCTTGTCTTATCAGCCAGTATCGTTATAGTATGTTCGACCGTGCGGTTGAGGCTGAAAGCCTTCCTTTGGCTGCCGAATACGGTTCCGGCTTTATCGCCTTTTCTCCTTTGGCGCAAGGATTACTGACGGATAAATATCTGAATGGCATCCCCGAAGGCTCACGTGCGGCACGTCCTTCCACTTTTCTGCAACGCTCGCAAGTGACACCTGAAAAGGTGGAGGCTGCCCAACAATTGAATGAAATCGCCCGTCACCGTGGACAGACGCTGGCAGAAATGGCTTTGGCATGGGTGCTGAGAGACGAACGGATGACATCGGTTATAGTAGGAGCGAGCTCAGTGAATCAGCTGGCAGACAATTTGCAGGCTTTAAACCAGTTGGAATTTACTGCTGAAGAGTTAAACGGGATAGAACGAATACTTAACTTACATAGGGCTTAATCTTTTTGTACAATTCTATCTTCGCGTAAGGTATCTTGGATTATCTAAAATAATATATTATGGCATTCTTGAAAAGGTAAACAAAGAATAGGGAAGTATTTATCAATATTCTCCGAGATTGCACAACAAAAATAGACATAATAAACATCTTTTTAAAGAGAATGATCCTCCTTTTTGACCATTTAATCACAAACTGGCATTTTAGCTAAAAAATGTTGATATTGATTTTATTATATTTGCACTCAATGTATTAATAGATAAAAATAATAGCTAAAATTATTGTGTATGAGAAAGATTTTAATAACGTCCGGTCTTGCACTGGTCATGTGCTGCTTGCTTTTTGCAGCGTGTAGTAAGGATGATGACACAGATGTAAACACTGCGTCCGTTACTGGATATTAGATTTGTTACTATCAGTGTTGGAGTGAGGATGGCGAAACTTGGGAAAGCAGCTATGACGATGATGACTACTACATATATTTTAGTAATCACCCAGCAGAAGATGGTAAGTACGAAGGAGACATAGACAGTGGGAGTGACCAGCTTCTGGAACGGATGGGACATCATTCTTTCGCCTGGACTATATCCGGTAACAAAATTAAGGTAATGTGGAGTACAACTTGGACTGAAGAATGGCAGGTCAAGTCTCTCAAAGGTGATGAAATGACGCTTCAATGGAAAGACGAAGAAGTTGACTATACAATTATTGCCAAGTTCAAGAAACGGTCTGAGTAGTGATAGCCCAGATAGTTATTGGTATGTGCATAGACAAAAATAGTATGATTCATGCGGGGCAACTTATTGAACGCACGCTCCACCAACAGGGACGTACGGTCACTTGGTTTGCTTCGCAGTTGTGCTGTACCCGCCCGAATGTTTATAAAATATTTAGAAAAGAGAATATCGACATCCATCTTCTTTGGCGTATCTCTTGTATTCTCGGTCATGATTTTTTTCGTGACTTGTCTGATAGAATTAGTAATGGAAGTTTTTCGGATGTCTCCAAATAGGATACGGTTTCGTGTCGTTATTGGAACTATTGTTTCTCCTATTAGTATATTTCTTTCGCATACCTTTGCGGCATATTAACATAAAATCACAAAAGAATATGAAAAAGCTGATTCTAATTATGATGCTGGTTTTCGGTTGTGTCATTGGGACGTATGCGCAAAAGACTGTCTTTAAGTTTCGTGATGCGCAGGCACGTGCCGGAGATGCAGTAACCGAAGTTTGTGTAAAGCCTACAGTTGTAGAGGTGAAAATTCTTGAAGAGAAAGGACGAATAAAGGATGTATGGACACTGAGCAGAGAAGAGGTGGAAGTTGCTATGAAAGGTGAACTTGATAACATCCGTGCATGGGGAACTTATTTGTCCACTATCAAGAACGATTGTGATGTAATCATGGGAGCCACTTTTAAAATAGAGGATGATGAAAAGTCGGGAGGATATACGGTTACGGTCGTAGGTTATCCGGGCGTGTTCACCAACTGGCATACTGCCACGACAGAAGATTACGAATGGATACGTATCCAGAAACTTTCGGGTGCCGATGATAGAACCAAAATAGCACCTGTCATAAAGAACAAGAATTAATAACCAAAAAACATAGACAATAATGAAAAAAGTATTATCAATTGTTGCTGCGCTTTTGTTGTGCGTAGGAACACAGGCACAGATTGTATCATCCAGAAGTGCAATCGTCAAGACTCAAAAGCAAGCGAGTAACACACAATGGTTCCTGCGTGCAGGCCTGAACATCATGAACCTCAACGGTGACGGAGTTGAAGCGGATTCAAACATTGGCTACAATGCTACATTCGGCTATCAAAAGCCTATGGGCGGTGCCGGAGCATATTGGGGAATGGAATTCGGCCTCGGTTCCCGTGGGTTTAAAGCCGATGAAATGAAATGTATCGCACACAATATTCAATATTCACCGTTCACTTTCGGATGGAAAATTGGAGTAGCGGACAATCTTAGCATCGATCCGCATCTGGGTGTTTTTGCCAGTTATGACTATACCAGCAAAATGAAAGAAAGTGGTGAAAGCATCAGCTGGGGAGATTTTGCAGATTATCTGGAAGTGGATTACAATCATTTCGATGCTGGTATGAATATTGGCGTAGGACTGTGGTATGACCGTTTCAATCTGGATTTCACTTATCAGCGTGGATTCATTGATGTATTTTCCGATCTCGATGGAATCAAGACTAGTAACTTTATGATCCGTCTGGGTATTGCTTTCTAATTGAGACACATATTTTAATCATATAAATTTCAGCATTTGCGCTCTTTTCTATTTGATGGGAAAGACGTGAATGCTGTTTTCTTAAACATAGCGACGTATGATAACAAGACTGAGACTTTGGGTAATTGTATTATTATTGAGTGGAGTATTGCCCTCTTTGATTGCACAAACTTTTACTGAACAAAAGAATACTTATCCGCTCAGTGCGGACGGCAGCAAATATGTAGTCAACGGATTTATTCCTTTCAGTTCGATGAACGATGAAAGTATTTATGCTAATGCTCTGTTGTGGACTATTAAAAATGTTTGCCCTGCACAGCGTGACGGAATAACAGAAGTGAGCGTTTCTGCCAAGAGTTTTAGTTGTAACTTGGTGCTTACTTCCCAAGCGGATGCCAAACAAAAGAATATGTACTATTGTACAGCCCAATTTCAGGTAAAAGATGGGAAGCTGGTCTATTATCTTTCCAATATTCAGATAGAATCATCGGTGGTTATAATGAAGAAAGTCACTCCGATGGAAAAACTACAACCTGAGAAGAAGCCTTCTCACAAGGAAACTATGGATGACTTTGTGCAAATAGAATCGCAGATGCTGAACAAACTGTTTGATTTTGTCAGCACAAACCAGCTTTCTCCTATCACCCATTGGAATGAAATAAATATCGGTAAACCGGTAAAGGGGATGACGGAAGATGAATGCCTGCTGGCTTTTGGCAAACCGCAAACAATCTCAGAATCAAATGGTGAAGTGCAATGGATGTATTCCAGCTCTTTCTATCTTTTTTTCAAAAACGGGTGCGTGGAAACGATTATAAAATAAAGAAAAGAAGTAATCCCGAAATTGCTTCTCGTGTCTTATCATCTCTCTATTGATCGGCTATTGTGTATGTCTTTGGTAAGAGGAAGGCAGGGTGTGTGTGATAAAATGATCTGATAAGTAGTGAGGATTTACTAGAAATTCTATCGCCCTTATGATGAACTTGAACTTGGGGAGTTGTAATTTGCTGTTGATGTTTATTGTTTTAGTAATACTTCCTGTTGTTAAATTTAAAACTTTAATAATAAGCTTATTATCTTTTTTTCTTTGATGATAATATTCCTGTATCATTTATAGGAATATATGCAGTTTCTAAGCCTGCTATTACTAGTTGAAAGGATAATAAAAGTGTTGGGTATTTGGGACTTACTTTCGATATTTTGTTATTATATATTTGTGCGCATTGAATCTTTGTTTATCTTAAAGCGGAACTTATATTTGAGATAAACAAAGGTTCTATTTGAAATGAACATACATTTTGCTTTATTCTCTTTACGCTCCACAGTGATTTGATATCCGTTTTGCCCTCATGCTCTAACAGATTGTCTGTATGTCTTTATTCATCGTAGTTTCAGGTATGGCAGCAATTGTGGTAGCAGGTATGAGAGCAAACGTTTGCTCTCACTCTTCCATGTATCATTATCTGTCATTTGTTTGATATTGTCATTTGATTTACAGTGTGTTAATATCTGAGGTATCAATTATTAACGATTGATGTTTCAGACATTAATAATTG
>NZ_JAMOKH010000062.1:0-25792 GCF_023656585.1 Bacteroides sp. B1-V-101
CTGATTCAGCCTATAGTCATTTAAGACTAGTGTCAAAGTTAGTTCACTGCAACTCTACTTTTCAAATATACACTTATATTTTGTTGTGATATTTAATACTGCAAATGTAAATGTGTCAAAAGTTACTAAATTCTCCTCCTTCCTGAAGGAGGAGTACCCGTAGGGGGAGGTGGTAGGTAAACACATAAGCTGTTGATATTCAGCTATGCAGTATACCTACCACCCCGGCTTTCAGCCACCCCTCCTTCCTGAAGGAGGGGAGTTTAGTTACTTTTGATACACCCTCATTCCTTTATATAACAGATTTATTTTCAGAGATTAAATCCCTTCCAGCCAGCCTTTTCCCTGACGGACAATTTCCGGTTCATCTTCTGTGCACTTCACTACTGTAGAAGGTTCTATACCTCCTATTCCTCCGTCGATCACCAGATCCACGATATCGCCGAACTTTTCGTCAATCAGTTCGGGATCGGTCATATATTCCAGATCTTCATGCTCATCGTATGGCAGTGTGGTGGTCATAATAGGAGCATCCAGTAAGCGGGCGATTTCACGAATGATGTTGTTGTCCGGCATACGGATACCCACCTCTTTTCGGTTGCGGAAGATTTTGGGCAGCCGGTTGGTACCATTCAGGATAAATGTGAACGGACCGGGGAGATTATGCTTCATGAGCTTGAACTCATTATTACCCACTTTGGCATACTCGCTGATACTGCTTAGATCGTAGCAGATGATAGACAGGTTGTTTTTGCGCGGATCAATATCTTTGATCCGGCAAATCCGTTCAATAGCACGTTCTTTCAGCCCGTGGCATCCGATGGCGTACATCGTATCCGTAGGATAGATGATCAGTCCGCCGTCGTTCAGGATGTCGGTTACCCGTTGCAAGTCCTGCGGGTTATTGTTTTTATCGTACAGTTTCAGAAGCATACTCTCTTCTCCTTTTCTTATTTAAGTTTCTTCTTTAAGAAATCAAGTGCTTTCTCTGTAGCTTTTTCCGTCACTTTCTGTTTGATGGAATCTTTGTTGGCAGTCGTGGCAGAATCCAGTCCGAGCTTTTCTCCCAGTTTGCTGATTGCTTCGTCGGCTACGGATTCAAGTGCCTGATTGGCCATACTCTTTGTATCGACACTGACTTTCGGGGAAGTGAATGAACCGCCGATCTTCAGATCGAGTGTCATCAGCTTGGAAATGCCGGTGGATGCCGGAAGCTTGATCTTGCCGGAGTAGTCGATGGTCTGGTCGAGTCCTGTGCTACCGGAAAGATTCAGATTATAGTCACCCATTTTGATATCAAACGGTTTGGTTTCCACCCGTCCGTCTTTGATGGTGAAATCTAGTGTCATATCTTTCACTTTCATTTCTTTCAGACTCGGTTGGCTGATGGCATCGGCTATCTGGTCGATTGCTTTCACACCACTCAGACTGAGGTCGCGGGTAGACAAGCTGCCGTCTCCTTGCATCGTTTCCAGTACCGGGCTCATAGCTGCGTCCAAGTCGGTCAGCACATTGATGCTGCCGGAGAAGTTTCCTTTCAGGTTCTCAAAGATAGGAGCCAGTTGCTGAACCATATCCAGTTCTTTGTATGCCTGTGAGAAGCTGATATCCGACAGTTTGAATCCGGCTTTCATTTCCGGTTTCTTCGCATTGGCGGTAGAGTAATATCCATTCATCACCACGTTGCCGCCCATAGTACCCATAGAAAGATTCTTCATACCTACCTTTCCGTCTTTGACAACAAGTTTACCGTTCATGTTGTTGAATGTCATCTTGTCAAACAGCACCTGTTTCAGATTGGCGTCCATCTGGAAGTCGATATTGCGCGGAACTTCTATCACGCCGGCAATTGCCGTGGAGTCTGTGGCAGCTGCTTCGGTAGTTGCCACGCTGTCTGCGGAGGCTGTCATGAAATCATTCAGATTGAAATAATTGGAATGGATGTTCAGCGTTCCTATTAGCGTGGTACCTTTCAGAGCGTAGCCGATATAGTTCTCGAAACGGCTGTCGGCAGTAATATCGTTCTTACCGATATTGACCGTCGTTTCGCTCAGTTGCAGATATTTCGGGGTGAAGGTAAAGAGTGATTTCTTGATATCCACATCCGGCATATCCTGCATTTTCAGTTTCATATTGGTCAGACCGATGGTTCCGGAGGCTTTCATGTTGTCGTACTGTTCTTTCTCTATATAAGAAAGACGTCCGGACATTTGCATATCGGCGTTGATGGTTCCGTTCAGTTCCATATCTCCCAAAGGATATACCTGTTTGATCATACCCAGGTCGAGGGTACCTTTTGCCTCTGCTTTGAAATCGGGGTCGCTGATCGGTGTTTTCACGTCCGCAGTCAGACTGAAAGAATTCCCTGCCAGACGGAAACTGAACGGGTTGATTTGGATGGTGGTCAGGTCTATATTTCCTCCCGGATTTCGGACGTTGGCATTAATGTTGATCTGATCGACTCCTGCAGGCAATGCCGGATAACGGAACATAGCGTTCTTGACTTGCATGTCGATGTTGAATGCGGGGACAGTATCTCCTTGCAGCGTACCTTTGGCTGATGCGGCAAGAGTAGCGGTTCCGTCTGTTTTCAGACTGGAGAATTCCGTTGCGTAAATGGCGGGAATCAAAGACAGTATTTCCTTGAAGCCTACATCATTGGTATTGAGTTTGAGATCCATGTCGATAGCGGGATCTTTCAGTTCCACCCAACCGTCGATACCTGCCTGAATGGCGTTGAGGCGAATGGTATTGTCTTTCAGGGTATACTTGTTGTTGGCAAGATCGGCGTCTACATCCATCTTGGCGGAGATGTTGGCGTTTGCAAGGAAAGGAATGCCATTCATCTTGTAAGTCAGTGATTTGGTTTCCGCTTCCAGTTTCAGCGTAGTGCGGTCACTGCCCAGGTCACCGGCACAAAGGGCGTTGAAATCACGGATGTCGGCATACATTTTACCTTGCTGGTCGTCATAAATCAAATTCATGTTCTTGATGACGAAACGTTGCAACTTGACTTTGAAAGGAGATGACTCTGCTTCCGTGGCAGGCGTTTCCTGCGTGTCTGTCATGTCGGGCTTCATGATATCCCAGTTGGCACGACCGTCCGGCAGGACAATGGCGTGCAGGCGGGTATCTTCTATGAATACTTTGGAAATGTCATAACCGCTGTCTCCGAAAAGGGAGAACAGATTGATGGTGGCAGTTACCTCTCCGGCTTGTACAAGGGTATCATTTGCGAATTCTCCCGCGCCTTTCAGCCAGAAATCTTCGAGAGTGACAGAAGCCTGCGGGAAGTTGCGGAACAGGCTAATGTTGAGTTTCTTGAAATCAAATTGTGCATTGAGCATCTTGTTGCCTTCTGTTTTTACAATACCTGCTATCTTACCTTGGAAGGCGAAAGGAAGGAGGAGCATCAGAATGATTATTACCCCTACAACGATAGCTGCGATTTTCAAACCTTTTTTCATTTGCTTTTCTTTTAAGAGTTTGACGTACATACGAAGGCAAAGTTAATAAAAAGTTTTTGATGTAAGATGATATTCAATAACTTTCACAATCAGAAGACTTCTGATACATTACCAACTTATTTATGATTTTTTCTTTCTGAGTTCTTCGGCAATTCTCCATTGTATGGCGGCTTCCACTTCTTTCCCCACTCTCAACAGGGCATCTCCGAAAAGCTCGTGTGCACCGGCATGCTCGGGTTTCAGACTTGTAGCCTTGTCCAGGTCGGCAATTGCTCCTTCAGTATTATCGATTTTCAGACGCAGTTTTCCACGGTTGTACACAGCTTTAAAGTTTGCAGGATGAAGGCTGACAGCGGTATTGAAACAGTTTTCCGCATCAAAATACTTTTTGCTGTTGAACAGGGTGATTCCTTTCCGTATCCAGGCATCTATATAATTAGGGTCGAGGCTGAGCGCTTTGTCATAATTGGCAATGGCGGCACGGGCGTCGTGGGCTTGGGTAATACATTCATTTCCCATTAGCAGATATTCGTGGGCATATTGCCGCAGACGTTCCTGCTGTTCCCGCATTTGCTCTTTGAGCTTTTTGTTCTGCTCCTGCAAGGCATTGATAATCCCCAGTTTCCGGCGGATTAATCGGCGGGGAACAGGTTTCTCTATGTCATAACGGGAGTGAATGGCACGGAAAAATTGTTCCAGACATTCTTCCATATCCCCTTTGTCGAAAGCACGTGCGGCAGCGGCATACTGAACATCGGCCTGCGCCTGTTTCAGAGCCTTGTCGATGGCTTGCCGGTCGTTGAACCGTCCGGCAAAGTTTACGATTTCGGGACGCACAAAGATATCCGCCCGGTTGATCGGCTTTTTGAGCTGGATGCCATCCAGTGAGGTACAACGGCTGAGTGCTACATACGCCTGTCCGCCGGCAAATACACCTCCCGTGAAGTCAATCACTACCCTGCTGAAAGTCAGCCCCTGACTCTTGTGGACGGTAATGGCCCAGGCCAGCCGGATGGGATATTGGGTGAAGCTACCCAGTACTTCCTCTTCAATCTCTTTTGTCTTTTCGTTGTAGCGATAGCGGATGTTACGCCATGATTCCCGTTTTACATCGCATTCCTTGCCGTCATCGGTGATGACGTATATCGTTTCTTCTTCTTCGTCGATACCGGCAATCACTCCGATGGTACCGTTTACCCACCGGCGGTCGAAATCATTCTTGATAAAGATGATTTGAGCACCCGGTTTCAGAACGAGTTCCTGTGAGGTCGGCAGACTGCTTTCGGGGAAATCTCCTTCAATGCTTCCCTCAAAGGTGATCGGTTCTCCTGCCAGCTCGGCCAGTTTCTTCTCATTGATCGAGTCAACCGTATCCCTTCGGGTGGCAAGCGTGATGTACATATCGGCTTCCGATTCTTCGATATGACTTCCGTACCGGGTGTTCAGCAGTTGCAGGTCGGCTGCTCCGGCGGTGTTGGTACGGATATGGTCGAGAACGCTGACAAAGACGGAATCAGTCTGCCGGTATACTTTCTGAAGCTCGATGGATACCAGATCGATCTGGCTGAATACTCTTGCCGAGAAGAAGTATGGAGTAGGGTAGGCACGGTTCAGAATCTCCCGCTCGTCATTCTTTACGACAGGTTCCAGCTGGAAAACGTCGCCTACCAATAACAGTTGTTTGCCGCCGAAAGGTTCCCGTAAGTTATGCGAATATACACGTAAGATGCGGTCGATGGCATCAATGAGGTCCGCCCGTACCATAGAGATTTCGTCTATGATGACCAGTTCAATCTGTTCCAGTAATTTCCGGTGCGGTTTGGTGTACTTGAAGAACTCGTGAATGCGTCCTCTCTGAAGACTTAAATTCGGATCGTCCGGCAGTAACGGATAGAAAGGGAGTTTGAAGAAGCTGTGCATCGTACTTCCTCCGGCGTTGATGGCGGCAATGCCGGTAGGTGCGAGTACGACATGTTTCTTCTTGGTATGTTCGCAGACATAACGTAGGAATGTAGATTTACCTGTACCCGCTTTTCCGGTCAGAAAAACCGACTGGCGGGTATACTGAATAAGATTCAGGGCGTCCTGAAAAGCTGCGTTATTAGTGTCTACGCTCATAAAGTTAGTGACGGATAAGCAGATGTGCTGACCGAATAAATGAATTAGATAATCCCGAAATGTTTCATAGCCTTGCTGATGCCGTCCTCATCAATGGGGGCTGTCACATAATCGGCTGCGGCTTTTACATCCTCTTTGGCCTGCCCCATAGCGACTCCGATAGCTGCGTGGCGAAGCATGCTGATATCGTTTCCTCCATCGCCGAAGGACATCGTTTCTTCCAGCTTGATGCCAAAATGCCGGATGATTTCATCGATGCCTTTCTGTTTGGTATCGCCTTTGGCTGTGACATCCGCAAAAGCCGGATACCAGCGGCCTATTTCGCAAGTCGGAATGGATGGAAGCACTTCTTTTTCTTCTTCCTCCGTGATGAAGGGAGTCATCTGGATCACTTCCTTATTGCTTGCTTCTTCAAAAGAAACTGTCGGGATGACATTTACATGCAGGAAGTCATAAAAGATCTTCTTCACCATCTCATTCGGTTGGCAAACAGAGATATTATGCTCCTCTACGAAGATGCAGGGGACTCCTTTCTTTTCGCAGAAAGCGGCCATTGCTTTTACTTCTTCCTGTGGGATGGCACTTTTATAAATTACTTCTTCTCCGACAAAACAATAGGCTCCGTTCATGGTTATATATCCATCGATCAGGTTCCGGTCCTGCAATTCGGAAAGATTGTTGATAATGGCTTTCGGGCGTCCGGTAGCGATAAATATTTTAAGCCCTTTTGCGTGGGCGGCTTCCAATGCCTCAATGGTAGAAGACGGGATACGGTGTGTTTCGAAACTAACCAGCGTTCCGTCTATATCAAAAAATAAAGCTTTCGTCATAAATTCCTTTTAGTCCAACTGTTGATATGTAGCAAAGATAATTCTTTTCGGTTATATAAACCTAATGAACAGGTACAATTTCGTGATAATATAATCGTCTCACTTCCTTCTGCCTGATCAATTTTATATATTTGTGCTATGGTTCCATATTATTCTTATTATCGAAATGTTCTGTTTTTAAGATTGCTGTAGGAAAAAATAGCTCAAAAACTAATAAACTGGAGATTAAACTGTATAAATAGACGTAATAATATGCAGAAAAGTAGTCTGATTCTGTATAAAACTGTATGGTATATGTATCTTTTCTTGTCTGAAAATAGAAGTGGGAAGAAAATACTTTTTCTTCCCACTTGATTTAATCACCGACTGCTATTATTTTTTTCCCATTGTAAACATAATCTCTGCAATACTTGCATTTACGCCATTGTTGCTGTCGGTCACTGTAGTACGGAAATATCTTCCACTTATAGCCTTTGGTAATAAGATAATTTGTGCATTAGGAACCTTATCATTAGGAAAATCTAATTTTCCTAATTCTGTCCAGTTTTCTTTGTCATCACTGATGCTGAACATGACTGCTTTTAAATCAAGGTTATTTTGGCGCCTAGCCAATTCTATTGATAGAATGTTTTGTGTTTGTTGCATATCAAATATGATTATATGTGGCAATGGTGGATTCTTCCCTTCACCATCCCATTGTGAATGCCAGAAAGTATTTAAATTACCATCAATTAATGCTTCTTTATGCCCGTTTACGGCTCCTTCACCGGTCAATTCTTCTGTGTTAGCCTCAACTCCCCATCCTGTCCTGTCCACATCGATATATTGGTTATGAATCTCGTCCCACTCTTCTTTTGATACAGTATAATAGGTTGGAAAACTCACAACTTTTTCTAATGATGGAATTTCGTCAATAGCCTCCTCTGAAGGTTTAAAATAAGAAGTTACTTTAAACTCTGTATCAAGTACGGCATCTGGTATGATAGAAGTTGTTGCTCCTTCCATCAAAGTGATTGTTTTTTCGCTGCCTTCGTTGTTGGTATAAGTAAACATCGTTTTTGTACATCCTTCCATAGGAGCCCATTTAATGGTAACTCCTTTCGACAGTGTCGCTTCCATAGAGTTGATTCCTTGTGCGGATAACCCAGCTTGATAGGAAGACCCATATACTTCACCGGAAATGGTTTGTATCAGAGATTCTTTTCCCGTTTCACTCTTATTTATTATCGAAAAGATATATTTCCCTTCTGGAAGATCAATTATCTTTGAGATATAATCATTGATATCACGATCTGCAGAGATGGGTACCTCAATTGGAGTTTCGCATCCTTCCCAAGAAATGATACTGGCATTGATTCGAGGATCAGCATTTAGTTTCCATTTCAATTCAATACGGTTGAAACCGCTGTTCGCTTCCAAATCACTGGCGATTCCGAGATAGGTCTCTTCACCCATTTTAAGATACTTTTCGTGTACATCATACATATCTCCGCAAGCAGCTATTCCGAGAATTAGCATGCTGCAAACTATATAGTTTATAATATTTTTCATAATCTAATTATTAAGTTATTTCCCGATAGGTTGCCCCCAAAAGGTCATTTCACCGATCTGTGCATAAGTACCTCCACTCCAATTCTCAAGCATGTAAATTCGAATGTAACGGAAATTGGGTGCATCTAGTGGAATCTCATGTTCGTCACCGTTTTCAATATATTCTAAATCTTCATTTGTTTTCGTAGGGTTATCGCTTCCAGAAGGTTTATAACACTCTACTTCCATGATTTTTGTCCATCCTTCGAACGTAGGATATTTGATGCCATCTTCTTTTACTTCACCTCCTAGATACATATTATCCGTAAGTGCTTCACAACCATAGATAACATATTTTTTTAAATTGTTATGGTCATAAGCCCATACATTAACTGGATCATTTCCTCTACGCTGATACATTTTAAAACGACTGACTTTGGCTACCTGTCCCATGTCAAAAGTTATCGTCCTTCCAATTGCAGGGTTTGTCGTATTCGTAATATTATGGAAACATTCCATGTTGTAATCACCTTGCCATATATTTCGTATTGGCAAACCGGACATTGCTTCACAATCACCAGGTAATGGATTAACTTCCTTGAATAAAGATTTAGACAGTTCTTCTTCATACAAAGGCGTACTTTCCTTTTCCAGCATCTGAGAATAGTTCTCCCAGCGATCTTGAATTCTATATCCTAGTGTTATTGGTTCTGCAGCCAAATTACGGATTTTGGCTACTCCGTTTAGTACACTAGAATAGAAATTTTCCAGAGATATCCATTCCCCATCATCTTTTTTAAACACTTCTAAAATAATGTTTTCCCTTGTTGGATTTTCCCAAGTCAGACTAACCCCGCCAAAACTATTTTCGACTTTCAGAGAATTATAAATAAATTCGACGGGTGGAGTCAACGGGCTTATCGTTACCGAAAGTGGTTCAGATTCGTTCCTGCTTTTATCTATACTCTTTAGAGTCACTTGATAGTCACCCACTTTGCCGAACCCTTCTACTGTAAGTTTGTTTACATAAGGAGAGGCTTTAGTAGTTCTTTCTTTTCCATTGATCATATAAGAAGCTACTACACATAGGAGATCGTCATCTTTAGGAGGAGTGTAGCTGATGATAGCTCCACCGTTAATATTTTCTACTTTTATATTGCTAGGCAATCCCGGTGCTATATTGTCAGTCGCGTCAAGTCCAATTCTGTCGTCTTGTCCGCATCCTGTAAGACACAGTATACCAATTAAAGTCGCAGACATATATTTTGTCAGCTTTAATATATAATTTATTTTTTTCATCTTTCCAGTTATTTTATAACATGAATACGGTGATTACCAACCCGGATTCTGTCCCAGGTTCGGATCTTTCAATACAGTTTCTACTTTTAAGGGCCACAAGTAATCTTTAAAACTGTATCTCGAACGTAGATAAAGCGTAGTGACACGGTAAAATTCTTGTGCTGTTTCTCCTTGTACATACCACCCCTTCACTTCACGAGGAAGTTCCTTCTTCCAACGACGTAAATCCCAAAAGCGTTTTCCTTCACAAGCTAGTTCATTTAAGCGTTCCATACGAATGATTTCACGCATACCTGTTTTCGTGTTTGGCTTTTCAGGATACTTTGAATATTTTTGCCAGGATTCCTTTACTCCGTCAAGACCAGCGCGCTCACGCACTAAGTCAATATAGGTATAAACATCGTTGTTAGGGGTGTTGAGCGTTTCATTCAGTGCTTCCGCATACATCAGATACAGATCAGCAAGACGAATAATCGGAAATGCATAACGTTCCGTTGACAGACCGTTATCAGTCACACTAGTTTTATAGCTACATACTTTTTTGTTTAAATATCCAGTATATGAATAGTCTTCGGAAGTAATACGACCAGAAACTTCTTTAGCGCGAAATTTATAGAAAGCCAGATCTTTCGGTTCATCACTGGCATAACCGTAGCCGTACCATGTTCCCCGATCGAATGATAGGTTAGCATAAAAGCGTGGCTCTCGGTTGAGGTGAAGATACGCCGTTTCTTCACCGATTTTGAGATAATGCTTATTATTTCCTTCATCAGGAATGATAGTGAAATCATACCGATTTGGGTAGTTTTTCGACCAAAAGTCTCCTTTATCTTCGGAGATGGGAACACCGTTAGAGGAATAAAACTGTTCGGCAACAGTTAAGGTCGGAGCCATTACAGATATTGCATCGTAGTGACTGCCCTTAGTCGTTTTGGCTACTGCTACCTTTTGTAATCCGTTGACGTTCCATGTACTTCCCCATATAATTTCCGTATTCCATTTCTCTGTAACTGCTTCACCGATATCAAGTAACTTGCGTGTAGCATCCGAAAGTCCGTTAACGGGCAGAGTGAAATAGTAAAGGTCATGTCCGGCTTCTTTGGCGCACTTTATGGCGTCTAAAGCTGCGTCTGCAGCCTGTTTCCATTTGTTATTATCTGTTTCAGAGGGAAAAAGACTTCTTCCTTGATTATCTTTTACGTTGATATAATCGGTATTTCCATTGAATAGAGGACTAGCAGCCAATAACCACAATTGTGCTTTTACCGCTTTAGTTATTGGTTGGGTGATTCGTCCCAGTTCTTCACCTGCATCAGTGACTTGAAGAGGCAGATCTTTAGCTGCGTCATCCAGTAGATTGGAAATATAGTTGACTACATCGTCCACTGGGTCCCGGTAACGTCGTACCTCTTCCGCAGATGCATCTATCGAAATGTTGTTATCCATGATAGGGATAGGACCATAGAGCATAAATAGATAATAGTGGTAGTATGCTTTGAGGAATTTTACTTCCGCAATCCATCTGTTACGTTCATATTGCTGTAAATCTAGAGGCTTGTCAATATTTTCAAGAAAGATATTGCAGTCGCGTATAGCAGTCCAAAGATTTGTTCCTCCATTAAGGCCATCCCAATAACTCTGATAAGGGTCATTACTGTTCTGTTCTCCACGACCGATTTCCCAAGCGTTGAGACTGAGGCGTTGATCTATAAATCCGGTACCTTTGGGTATTAACCAATGTTCATCACCTGCTAGAAAGCCGATGGAACCGGCTTGATCCCACTTTGGCAGGTAACTATAACAAGTAAAAAGAAACTTACGGGCATTTGTCTTGTTGCTGAAGGCTGTTTCCATGTCCGGGGTACCTTCGGGCACTATATCCAAGTAATCACTGCAAGATGTATTGCATAGTATAGCCGTAAGAATAAATGATATGGATACTATAATTTTTTTCATATAGCAAATTTTAGAGTGAAAGTTGAACACCTATATTAAATACACGTTGAACGGGATATCCAAGACCATTGCCTCCCATTTCCGTATCCCATGTTTTAAACTTAGAGATATTGAACAAATTTGTTCCACTCACGTAGATACGGAAGTTTTCAAGTTTGGCTTTACTGGATATTCGCTTTGGTAGTGTATAGCCTATTTCTGCAGATTTCATACGCAAGAAAGTCCCGTCACGTAGCCACCATGTACTTTTTTGGTTATTATTACTAATAGCAGTATCTGACAAACGCGGCCAAAATGCATACATGTTCTGATTGGCTTCGCTCCAATGATCGTCTGCGACAATTTGCAAAAGAGCATTAGTTGCCTGTTTACCTCCTAATTCATTATTCGGGTCATTAGGTTGTATGAAAGGGCTTATATCTGCAGGTGATATAAAGAAAGAAGAACGTGATGATCCTTGGAAGAAACAGTTAAAATCAAAATCTTTATATCCTATTGAGAAGCCGAAACCGTAAATAATCTCGGGAGTAGTAGGATAACCAATAGGAACTCTGTCCTGTTCGTCAATAATTCCGTCATGATTAATGTCCTTGTATTTGATATCTCCTGCCATATATTCTCCAAATTGTTGTTTAGGAGAGTTTGCTACATCTTCTTCATCTACAAATAAACGTTCAGCAATCAGACCGAATTCTTGGCTGAGTTTCGTTCCTATTTTACTTCTCCATGGAGTGGCTGAATAATCGGGTTCTTCGTACTTGGAGAACTTGCTACTGGCATAGGTAAAATTACCTCTAATGGTAGCCCATAAATTCTTGTTGAAGAAATGAGAATAGTCCAGTGAAATATCGACACCATGTCCTTTGGCTTCACCAATGTTTGCCTGCGGAGAGACTTGAAAACCCATTAGAGTTGGAATATCGGCACGTGTCTGCAAAATATTGGTTCTTCTTTCTTTAAAATATTCGGCTTGTATTTCCAGATCTTTAAATAGTTTCATCTCAAATCCTACGTTTAGTTTATGAGAGATTTCCCAACCTATCTTAGGATTAGCATAACGCTTGATGGAAATCTTACCGTTAGAGTTCTTTGCATTGAAATTTGTTCCGAATCCCATACCGTTATCACCATCCATGCTAACTTCAGATAGATAGAAGAAACGTTCGTCAGAAATATTATCATTACCTACTAATCCATAAGAGCCTTTCAATTTTAGTGAACTAATTACTTTTGTGATAGGTTTGTCTTTCCAAAATTTTTCATTGGAAACCATCCAGCCTAACCCTCCTGATGGGAAGAATCCCCAACGGTGGTTCTTGTCAAAACGTTCTGAACCGTTGTAGCCGAAATTGAATTCTGCATAATAACGATCGGAATATCCATAAGTGAAACGACCAGCTATCCCCATATTACGTGATGGGAGTGATAATTGTAGAGTTTGTGCATTTCCAGATTTTGATTCACGTACGGTATATACCATCATTCCACTTATATTATGTTTTTTATAAAATGTCCGGTCATAAGATAGAGATGCTTCCAAATATAGAGAACTGTCAACCGATTTGCTTCCTGGATTATATGATAGATAGTCTGTACCTTTGTCCGAATTTAAGGCGCTAAGTATATATGTGTCCGTGTACTTATCATAACTGTCTAAAGAATAATAGAACGGAGTATATGAACGGGTGAGATCATAATAAGAGTTTCGTGTGACATTTGCCAATAGACGTCCGTTCAATCCGTCGGTGATGAAACCGAAATCTTGTTTAAGTTCGAGTTGAGCAAGAACAACAGTTTTTTCATATTCTTTATATCCTCTGGCCATTTCTGCATAAGGGTTCAGATAGTTTGCACTGCTTCCTGAGTTACCGAATAATACATGTTTGGTGTTAATATTCGTTTCATCAGGAGCATACATAGCAGGAAATTCAACAGGGCTGGCTTTAATTGCTTGGCTGTATATGGCAGAACCACCAGATAACGGTCCTTGATAACTGTCGAATGTGCCACTAATACGTACAGCTAATTCGGTCGTCTTGGTTAAGTTGATGTTTACATTTGAACGTACTGTATATTTGTTCAGCTTGATGTTATTATCAAAGATATTATTAGGAACTTGTTTGAGGATACCATTGTCTCTTGAGTAAGATAAGGCTACATAGTAGCGGGCTACCCGACCACCACCACTGATGCTCATGTTACCACGATAGTTTACTGTGTAATCTTTAAAAAGCATGTCTTTCCAGTCTACCATAGGATAAACATATGGATTCAATCCTTTTTCTCGGGCAGCTATTGCACTTTCAAGATAAGGTAATGCATTGCCTGGATTTCTAGTCCTTGCAGCTTCGTTATGAAGTTTCATGAAAGTTAGCGGATCTGCTAATTCTACCTCTTTTGACGGGGCAGAGAATGAACTTTCTGCTCTGAATGATAACTTCATTTTGCCTTCTGTTCCTTCTTTAGTCGTTACCAAGATAACACCATTGGCACCACGTGCACCGTAAAGGGCGGTTGCGGTTGCATCTTTTAGAACAGAAAAACTGGCTATATCGTCAGGATTCAGTCTTGACAGATCCGAAGAAGTTAGTTCAACATTATCAATTAAAATCAGTGGATCGGCTTTACCTGTACCAAAAGTAGTTACACCACGAATAAAGAACTCTGCATTGTCTTCTCCCGGTTCCCCACTTCTTTGGTAAGCAACCACACCAGCTAACTTTCCAGCAAAACCTGTTGTTAAGTTACTGCTAGTCGTTTTTAACTCTGCAGGCTTAATAGTGGAGACTGAACCTAATACAGATTCTTTTTTTTGCTTGGCGAATGCTACTACTGTTACGTCCTCTAGAGCTATCCCGCTATCTTCTTTCATGGTAACAACGCGAAAGACATTTAGATTTTTAGGATTGAACTCGATGATCTTCTTTTCATACCCGATATAAGAGAATTCAATTGTTTTAGTATTAGCCGGTACCTTTAAAGTAAAGTTTCCGTCTAAATCAGTGGCAACTCCTGTATTGGTTCCCGGAATATAAACACTTGCGCCAATGATAGGCTCATTGTTGAAATCCAGGACAATACCTTTGATCGTGTAAGTTTTTCCTGTCTGTTGTGGCGATGCTGTATCCTGTTTGGCATAGAGTGGAGTAAAACACATACCATACAAACAAAACAGGATTAATATTTGTAGTATTCTTCCACCACCATTTTGTTTTTCATTAATCATAGAAATTAAAAGTGTTAACAATTCATTCTTGTGTTTTCAATAAGCATGAATCTTGTGGTTAATTAAATTTTTCGATAAGTTTGGATAGACAGTCCTTATATATTAAAGATCTGTTATCTTCATTAAGACTAATTTCTCTTTCTTTGCCTTCATTGGAGTTAAATTGATAATAAGAAGATTTATATAGTGTAAAAATCAAAATAGATGGCGTCTTTTCTATTCTGATTTTTGCTTTTAGTAGTACTTGTGATGAATGTAAAATCAAGGAGCTATCGTTACTCCGATTTCATTAGGTTCAACTTCTGCAGCCATTTCAGTGGGAGTGGTGGCTTCCAGTTTGATAAAGCGTGCCTGAACTTTTTGATTGAAATAGACCGTTTGAGGCAATGGGTTGTGCATAATGTTGCTGAATTCTCCATTGGTAGGTACTTCCTTCCAACTCTTGCCGTCGAGACTGATATAAAATTTATATCGGAAAGCCATTGTTGTCTTTGCCTTTGCATTTAGGGGAGCATAGGTAAAGGCGTTGATTGTCACCTTCTTTTGCAAATCTATCGTTAATGGCTTTGTAGACATAACTTTCCATCCTGAACGAGGCAACTGATTCCAGTTTTCCTCTTGTTTCCCTTCCTTTATAGGTGCTGCATAATAAGCAGCCACCTGGCTGATGTTAGCATTCAGACGAGATTCTAAAATCTTTATCCGTAACTGATCGGCTTTAATAGTTGGAAAACGTAGCAATCGTTTGTAACCTACAGTTGTCCCTTTAACCACTTCTTTCCAGCTGTTATCTGTCAGTGCTTCTACGGTGAATGCTTCTATCCGTTGTCCTTTGGTTATATCTTCTTGCAGCATAACTACATTAATTTCTGAACCGGCTTTTAATTGATATATCTTTTCATTGCCGGAAGCTGTATTCCAATATTTTTTCCCTTTCTTCACATAGTTGTCAGCAAATACTTGTTTTCGGTAAGCAGCAAACTCTTTCAGACGTTGTACGTCTGCTTCATGAATTAAGCCTCTATGGTCTGGTGGTATATTCAGCAGAAGTACAGAATTGTATCCTACCGATTGGAAATAAATATCTGCGAGATGTTTCAATGACTTCACTTTATTATCTTCTTCTTTATGATAGAACCATCCCGGGCGTATGGAAACATCTACTTCCGAGGGATACCAAAATAACTCTGTCGCTTTCTCCAACATCTTGCGGCTTCCTAAATCATTTGACTGTCCATTGATTCCTAATTTCTTATTATTCTTGTCAGCACGGGCATATATCTCTGGAGTTAACACGGTGGTGCTCCATTCTGTTTCACGACCTAATCCGCTTTCGTTGCCTACCCAGCGAATATCATCTCCCATAATTGCCATTACTGCTTTGGGTTGTAACCGGTGGATGGTTTCATAGACGGTATCCCAGTCATATACTTGTTTTTTTCCGTTTGGACCTTCTCCGTTTGCCCCGTCAAACCACACTTCGTGTACTTCTCCATAGTTAGTTAGCAATTCGGTTAGTTGGCGGATAAAAAACTTATTATATCGAGGGGAATCTCCATAACATTCAGCATTTCGATCCCATGGAGAGAGGTATAGTCCAAACCTCATGCCATATTTTTTGCATGCCTTTCGAAGTTCTTTTACTACGTCGCCTTGTCCGTTTTTCCAACTGGAAGACGCTACGGAATGCTTGGTCGTAGCTGTAGGCCATAAGCAGAAACCGTCATGGTGCTTGGCTGTCAGAATCACCATTTTGAAACCTGCTTCTTTCAAGTTGCTTACCCATTGTTCTGCATCCAATTCTGTAGGATTAAAGAGATTGGGGTCTTCCTTTCCATCTCCCCATTCACGTCCGGTAAAGGCGTTTATACTGAAATGAAGGAAAGCCGTCAGTTCCATTTGTTGCCAGACTACTTGTTGAGGCGTTGGAACCAAACGTGCAGCCATATCGATTTTTTGTTCAAGAGTGGCATTCAAGGGAAACTCTACGTGTTTTACATAATAGTTTTCTTTCTTTTGCGCCTGTCCTCCCAAAGTAATAATGGAGAATAATATAAAAGAGGTCAGTAGTTTGTTCATAGGTCATAGTATTAATTGAAATTGCTATTTTTAGGAGAAAATTTCCACTATCCAGCACCAATGCCGCTAGATAGTGGAATTTTGGGGGTAATGTTAAGTTCTTATTTGCATATTTCGTATCCAGAGAAAATGCAAATCGTAAAAATTGAAAAATGATAGGTCATTTAATAGTGTAAATCTTTTCATATGTATTATAGAGTATTTATTCAACTTGATGTGTGCTGCAAAAGTAGGAGAATGAATGGTGCAGTATGTTTCAAAAATCACTAATTTATTTTCAAAAATCACTAATTAGCCCCATTTCATCGGAGAATCTGTTGTTATATAGTAAAAATAAGAAGTTGTTAGAATGGAAAGTATTCTTTTTTGTGTGATGCGTTTTCTTTTTGACATAGCAGTGTTTGTGAGATAGAGCAGAAGATACTTTTTCTCTTTTTCTGGTAATATTTTCTCTTAAATGTAGTATCTTTGAAAACTGAATCTTATAATCTGACTATAATGAACGCAACAAAACTATTGCTCATAGTATCTATTGTACAGATGTTCTTTTCATATCCTCTTCGGGCAGAACATTATTACTACAAACAAATCTCATTAAAGGCTGGATTACCTTCAACTGTACATTGCATTGCAGCAGATAATCGTGGCTTCGTCTGGATGGGAACAAGATCAGGCTTGGGAAGATTTGATGGACAGGAACTTAAAAAATATATCCATAACTCATCCCTGTCTAATTCACTTCCCGGTAATCAAATTTATCAGATTGCGAGAGGAGAGCAGGGGAATCTTTGGATATTAACAGATAAGGGAATTTCACTTTATCGATATCAGAGTGATGACTTTCTTTTGCAGACGGATGAGAAAGGTGAAAATTTGATTGCTTATTCTGTTTGCCGGACCCCTGAAGGAATTTTATTCGGTGGACAAGGGAAAATCTATCACTATAGTTATAAAGAATCTTGTATACGGAAAATCTACGAATTTAAATCGGAGCAGAACTTTAATATTACCGCTTTGGGTTTGATAGATTCTCATACGATACTATGTTGCAGTCGTTGGCAAGGGATGTATTTGGTTGATCTTCAATCAGGCGAATACAGACGAGCGCCTTTTGGGGCAGAAAAAGAAATTACGGGTATGCTTGTTGATTCCAAACAAAGAGTGTGGGTTGCTTCTTATAATGTCGGACTGCGTTGTTTTACCCGTGATGGAAAGCAGATTGCACTTTATACAACCCGTAATTCCTCTCTTAGTAATGATATCATATTGAGTATTGTTGAACGTAAAGGGCAAATATGGCTTGGGACAGACGGGGGAGGCATTAATATACTCAATCCTGAGACTCAGCAGTTTTCCTCCTTAAAGCATATCCCCGGAAAAGTCAATTCATCACTTCCTAATAACTCAATCATCTGTCTTTATAATGATCAAAATAATAATATATGGATTGGGAGTATTTATAGTGGTTTGATTAGTGTTCGTGAGGTATATATGCAGGCATACACAGATGCGTTGCCGAATAATAAACAAGGTTTAAGTGACAATATAGTATTGAGTTTATGTCAGCAGGAATCAGGTCATATCTGGGTGGGAACAAATGGAGGTGGAATTAATTGTTTTAACTCCCTGGCCGGAGAGTTTACACATTATCCTTCTACTTTGGGAGATAAAGTTGCTTCTATTTGTGGCTTTGCTTCCGGGAAATTATTGTTGTCTATATTTGCACAAGGGATATTTATTTTTGATCCGGTCACAGGAAATAAACAACCATTTACTATTATTGATAAAGAAGTCAATGAACGTTTATGTCTTCACGGAAATACGGTCAATGTTTATCGGAATACTCCCAACACGATATTGCTGTTGGGCAATCACGTGTATTGTTATCATTTGAAGGAGAAGCAGTTTTCTATTGTTTCCGAAGAAAAAGGCATAAATATTATTGAGGGGTCCTTGAAAGCAATTGCTTGTGATGGGCATTCAACTTATTTGAACGATATAAAACATATTTATGAGTTGGATAATCATAGTAATAAGCTGAGAGTGTTGTTTACTGCTCAGGATGATATGAATATAAATTCAGTATCCATGGATGAGAGTGGCTGTTTTTGGATCGGGAGTAATTTAGGTTTGGTGAGTTATCATCCAGCGACACAGAAACAAAAAATGATTTCTACTTCATTATTTATAGAGGTTTCTTCATTGATTTGTGATCAAAAAGGAAAGATTTGGGTTGGTGCTGAAAACCGACTGTTTGCATGGTCCATAGCCGAGGAGAAGATGGCATTATTCGGTGAAACGGATGGAGCTGTTCCGAATGAATACTTTCCAGAAGCTCGTTTGTTAAGTCAGAAGGGTGATATTTATATGGGAGGGGTCAAAGGATTGCTTCATATTGATGGTAAGCTACCATTGAGAAATACGAATCCGCAATTACAATTATCAGATATCATAATCAATGGAGAACCTGCGAACAATAAATTGTATGATGGTATAAGAAAGCTTTCCGTGCCATGGAATAGTAATATTGTCATTCATGTCATGGCGAAAGAAGAAGATATCTTCAGACAGAAGGTGTATCGGTTTCAGATAAAAGGGCTGGATGAGCAGCTTGTTGAATCATATAGTCCGGAACTGACTATGCGTGCGCTTCCTCCGGGTAATTATCAGATTATGGCTTCTTGTACCACTAAAGACGGTAGTTGGGTGCCTGCTCAACAATTGTTACAACTGACAATTTCTCCTCCATGGTATAAGACATGGTGGTTTATATTGGGTTGTATTCTATTGGTAGCTGTCATTGTCATTGAAAGTGTGCGAAAAGTGTTGAAACGTAAGGAGGAAAAGCTACGATGGGAAATGAAGGAACACGAGCAAAAAACGTATGAAGAAAAAGTTCGTTTTTTGATTAATATAAGTCATGAGTTGCGCACACCTTTGACACTGATCTATGCACCTCTCAAGCAAATATTGAAATCGCTTTCTCCTCAAGATGCCCAATATTTGCCGATAAAGGCTATTTATCGACAGTCACAGCGGATGAAAAATCTGATAAATATGGTGCTTGATGTACGTAAAATGGAGGTAGGTGAAAGTCGGTTACAAATAGAACCACAGCCGCTAAACGAATGGATCAAGCATGTATCACAAGACTTTATCAGCGAGGGAGAGGCAAAAAGTGTACATATCAGTTATCGGTTTGATTCACGAATAGAAGCAGTCAGTTTTGATAAAAACAAGTGTGAGATTATTCTAAGCAATTTGCTGATTAATGCCTTGAAACACAGTCCGCAACATACAGAGATAACTATTGTTTCGGAATTGATTTCTGAAAGAAAAAGAGTGCGCGTATCTGTCATTGATCAGGGAAGCGGATTGGAAAATGTGGATACACGAAAGCTCTTTACCAGATTTTATCAGGGCACTAAAGAACAAAACGGGACAGGAATCGGGTTGTCATATTCTAAAATATTGGTTGAATTGCATGGCGGCTCCATTGGTGCCCGGGATAATCAGGAAACAGGTGCCACATTTTTCTTCGAACTGCCGTTGAGGCAGGATGCTGAAGAGATTGTTTGTCAACCGAAAGCTTATTTGAATGAGTTGATGAGCAACGATGATAGTGAACATATCAGTAAAGGAGAGGAATTTGATACAACTTCGTATACGATTTTGGTTGTGGATGATAATTCGGATCTGACGGACTTTTTTAGTAAGGCATTGAGTGAATATTTTAAAAAGGTGTTGATAGCTTCTGATGGAGTGGAGGCGCTTCAGTTGGTAAAGAGTTATACACCAGACATTATTGTCAGTGATGTGATGATGCCACGAATGAATGGATATGAACTTTGTAAAGGTATTAAAGAAGACCTTGCTGTCAGTCATATCCCTATTATTTTGTTGACGGCTAGAGATGATAAGGAAAGTCAGATTAGCGGTTATAAAAATGGAGCGGATGGCTACCTTACTAAACCTTTCGAAATAGAAATGTTGATGGAGTTAATCCGGAATCGTTTGAAAAATCGTGAATATACAAAGAAGAGATACCTGGATGCTGGATTAATACCAGCTCCGGAGGAAACTACTTTCAGTTTGGCAGATGAAACGTTTTTGGTGAAATTGAATAGAATCATTCAGGAGAATTTGAGTGATACGAAACTGGATGTGTCTTTCATTTGTAAGGAGGTAGGGATGAGTCGTGCTTCGCTTTATACGAAATTGAAGGCACTGACAGGCATTGGTCTAAATGAATATATTAATAAAATCAGGATGGAAAAGGCGATTCTGCTGATTACTGCTACAGATTTTACATTTACGGATATTTCAGAGAAAGTAGGATTTACTACTATCAGTTATTTCAGTACAGCATTTAAACAATATACCGGAGAAACTCCGACAGCCTATAGGAGCAGGCAGAAAAAAAAGGAATAGAGTGCCGGTATATATTAAAAGAATCGGCTTGAAAACGTCTGTTACAGAGTTTTAAGATACAAACTCGGAGTTTTTGTGTACTTTTGCTTCAAGATACATAAAAACCTCATGCAGTATGAACTATAATTTTGATGAAATAATAAACCGTAACGGTACGGACTCCGTAAAATGGGATGCCGTAGAACGCCGTTGGGGGCGTAATGACTTGATTCCGATGTGGGTGGCTGATATGGATTTCCGCACAGCCCCTTTTGTAATCGACGCCTTGAAGAAACGTCTGGACCATGAAGTGCTAGGCTATACATTTGCCTGCAAAGAATGGGCCGAATCCATTATCAACTGGCTGAAAGAACGGCATGGCTGGGAGATTCGTGAGGATATGCTGACGTTTACTCCCGGCATTGTCCGCGGACTGGCATTTGCTATCCATTGTTTCACGGAGAAAGGGGATAAGGTGATGGTCATGCCTCCTGTATACCATCCTTTCTTTCTCGTGACGCAGAAGAACGAACGTGAAGTGGTGTACAGTCCGCTGGTATTGAAAGACGGACAATATCATATTGATTTCGACCGTTTCCGCAAAGATGTGCAGGGATGCAAGCTGCTTATTCTGAGCAATCCCCATAATCCGGGCGGACGTGTATGGACCAAAGAAGAACTGTCGCAGATCGCTGACATCTGCTATGAGAACGGTACATTAGTAATCTCTGACGAGATTCATGCCGACTTGACCCTGCCTCCTTACAAGCATCCTACTTTTGCTTTGATTTCTGAGAAAGCACGGATGAACTCCCTTGTCTTTATGTCTCCGAGCAAAGCGTTCAATATGCCCGGACTGGCAAGTTCGTATGCAATCATTGAGAATGACGAACTTCGTCATCAGTTCCAGGTATATATGGAAGCGAGCGAGTTCTCCGAAGGACACTTATTCGCTTATCTCAGCGTAGCGGCAGCCTACAGTCATGGTACTGAATGGCTGGATCAGGTCGTTGCCTATATCAAAGGAAATATTGACTTCACGGAAAGTTATCTGAAAGAGCGGATTCCTGCCATCAGAATGATTCGTCCGCAAGCATCCTACCTAATCTTTTTAGACTGTCGTGAGCTGGGGTTAAATCAGGAGGAACTGAATCGCCTGTTTGTAGAAGATGCCCACTTGGCTTTGAATGAAGGAACGACGTTCGGCAAAGAAGGTGAAGGGTTTATGCGGTTGAATGTTGCCTGTCCGCGTGCTACGCTGGAGAAGGCTTTGAGGCAATTGGAACGAGCTGTAACTGATTTGAAATGAACTTTTTCCGGGAAAAGTTGGCTTCTTATACGTAAAATTCTATCTTTGTAAAAAGAGGACTAAAGGAAAAGAATATGAAAAGTCATGCAAATAGAGTATTAGACTCCATTAAGCGGTCATTAGCCGAACACTTGCCAAAAGAAGGGAAGGCATTATTGTTTGGTTCCCAGGCGCGGGGTGACGCACAAGTAGATTCAGATTGGGACATATTAATCCTGTTGAATAAGGAAAAATTAGAACCGTCTGATTATGATGAAGTGAGCTTTCCTTTAACGATGCTTGGATGGGACCTTGGAGAAAGGATAAATCCAATTATGTATACAATGAAAGAATGGGCTGCGAGTTGTATCACTCCTTTTTATAAAAATGTAGAACAGGAAGGAATCGAATTGATATGAAACTGACAGATGAAGAACGTAACTCGCTTGTAGTGTTGCAAATGGAAAAAGCTAAAACATTTCTGAAACAAGCCGATGAGATGTATGAAATGAAATATTGGGATATTGCTTCCAATAGATATTATTATGCTTGCTTCCATGCTGTTCAAGCTCTACTGATAAATAGTGGGTTATCGTGTAAGACGCATGATGGATTAATAGCATGCTTTGGTCTGAATTATGTGAAGACGGGTAAGGTGAGTACGCGTTTGGGAGGATGAAATAGCTACCATAAAGGCTCCGGCAAGAGAACTTATTGATACAATAGAAGTCCTGTTAACGGAGGTGTAATTTAATTCTATCATTAATTCTGTCGAATTTATAACGATTATGCGAATATTCTTCCTGATATTCCTACTTGCCTATGTCGGTGGCAATGTTTATATCTTTATCCGTGCATTACAGATGCTTTCCGGCTTCTCGCTGGCTATGAAGATTCTGTTGTCTGTCATCTATTGGCTGGTAGCTTTCTCGTTGGTGATAGCTATGCTGACCCGTCATATAGATATGCCTGTCATCCTGTCGAAATCCATGTTTCACATCGGTTCGGTATGGCTGGTGTTTACACTGTACATGATTTTTGCTTTGTTGATAGCGGATGTGACGAAGATATTTGTGCCGTCACTAAATCACGGTTTCTATTATGCGTTGGGAGCGACTTGCTGTCTGCTTCTGTACGGTTATTATAATTACCGTCATCCGCAGGTCAATAAGATTGATGTCTCCCTTGATAAGCCGATAGAAGGTAACGGAATCAATATCGTAGCCGTGAGTGACGTCCATTTAGGGTATGGCACGGGAAAAGCCATGCTGAAAGAATATGTAGATATGATAAATGCGCAGCATCCCGACCTTATACTTATCGGTGGAGATTTGATAGATAATAGTCTTACCCCATTATATAAGGAGAATATGGCGGAAGAACTGGCACAGCTGAAAGCTCCCTTGGGCATTTATATGGTTCCGGGCAATCATGAATACATCAGCGGTATTGATGAAAGCGTCCGCTTCTTGAAAGATACTCCCATACAACTATTGCGTGATTCCGTAGTAACATTGCCTAACGGTGTGCAGATCATCGGACGTGACGACCGTTCCAACCGTTCTCGTCATTCCCTGCCTACCTTATTAAAGCAAGCGGATCGTAGTAAACCTATCATTCTTTTAGATCATCAACCCTACAACCTGGCTAAAACAGATTCTTTGGGAATAGACCTGCAATTCAGCGGACATACGCATCATGGACAGATATGGCCTATAAGTTGGGTTACAGACAGGATATATGAACAGAGTCACGGCTATCGCAAGTGGACCCAATCACATATCTATGTTTCCAGCGGATTATCTCTTTGGGGGCCTCCTTTCAGAATAGGAACAAATAGCGATATGGCGGTATTTCGTCTGAATCAGATGGCGAAATAGTGAGAATATAATAAAAAGCGTTCTTGGGTGTGTTGAGAATTGAAAAGAATCGAGTATATTTGCATATAATCAATAGATTAAGAAGTTATGAGACGAACAGAAGTGATCGAACAAATCAAGGATATTATCCGTCATGTTGCTCCTACCGCTAAGACCATATTATATGGTTCTCAAGCGAGGAATGAGGCACGCAGTGACAGTGATATTGATTTACTCATCTTGCTTGATGGAGAGAAAATAACTTTGAAAGAGGAAGAGGCGATTACTTTACCCCTTTACGAACTTGAACTGAAAACCGGTATATCTATCAGTCCGATGGTTATGCTGAAAAAACTTTGGGAAAACCGTCCGTTCAAAACACCTTTTTATATTAATGTCACTAATGAAGGAATCGTATTATGAAAGATATTTTAGACGATGAATTACTAAAAGAATAAATTAGACTATTCAGACTCTGTAACTCTTTTCTCTTCTTAACTTGTTATATGTTTATCGATCTGATTATTGAAACGGAACAAACAGCGATATGGCGGTATTTCGTCTGAATCAGATGGCGAAATAGTACACACCAAAGTATCAATATCAGAAAATATAACTATATTTGTAGCGTATCTCCGCAAAGGAGCTACGCTTTTTTATTTTGGAGATAGCGTTTTTATTATCTGCTCTAGAAAATCTGGTAAATTTTTGTGCTTGCAGATAATAAGTAACCGGTCTCCACGTCTCTGTTGTATATAAATTTGTTATATACCTCATGGGCGTGGAGCTATTACTTATTATTCGAGCACGGGCTTACCAGAGCCTTCTAGAGGATAATGTAGTAATAGTTTCCGCGCCTTTTTTCTTTGGGGCATACGGGAACACACAAATGAAAAAACAGAAAATTATGGATGATCCTACTTGTTCCTACCCCTGCCTGATGAAGCTTGATTTACAGGACTCCACCGACAAACTTGCCTTTCTTAAAGACAATTGGCCTAGCTTTGGACAAATTGAAAGCATTGATAAACTATCAAAACATGAACTTAAATGTACTCTCTGTTTCCTTGATGTCCTCATTGATGAGTTCGTAGATGATGAATATGTTTGTTCAAGTCGTGTTATGACTCGTTTGGTGTTGACACGCATATATGTTCAGAATACTATGGAAATCAAGGCATTAAAAGAATTACGATTGGAACTAGAGAAGTCGGATGGTTGAGAATAGGTTGATTCTGGATTTTCTCCACAGTGATTTAATAGCAGTTTTGCTCTCACGCTCTAACAATTTGCTTGTATCCCTTTATTCATCGTAGTTTTGGCTATGATAGCAGGCGTGGT
The DNA here is from genome assembly GCF_023656585.1 of Bacteroides sp. B1-V-101. NCBI lineage: Bacteria > Pseudomonadati > Bacteroidota > Bacteroidia > Bacteroidales > Bacteroidaceae > Bacteroides > Bacteroides sp. B1-V-101. The sequence continues at coordinate 25,404 of NZ_JAMOKH010000062.1, forward strand.
GGCAAGTATGAGAGCAAGCGGTTGCTCTCACTCTGTCAAATCGTGTTAGTAAGTGTTTGTTCAATGCTATCTTTTGATTTGTAGGATGTTAATGGTTGATTTGTCAACTATTAACGATTGACATCTCAGGTCTTAATAATTGAGAAATCAGGTATTAATACCTGATAAATGATGTATTATTGAGCAATAGATGATTTAGTGCTACTTGAAAGAACAGGTGAATCGGAACAGTTGATACGGTTAAGTCAATCAGATCGTGTGGTCAAGTGTCTTACCCTGGATTTGGTTGACTACTATAAGTATCAACTAAAATGAATAAAAGATGAAAAAGAGTGACATGACCTTTAGTCCTTATCAGCTTGAACTTCTTGGCGATTTCTATCGTTCGA
>NZ_JAMOKH010000063.1:0-24236 GCF_023656585.1 Bacteroides sp. B1-V-101
TGGTTCATGATGAATGTTTCAAATTATCCCGTAAAAAACAATGGAAACAAGAAGTAGGATGAGCCGGTCTCTGCACACGAACAGAGACTTTGAAAAGCTTGAGCCGTATGAGGGGAAACCCTCACGTACGGTTCTGAGGGGGGAAGAGGGCAGTAATGCCCTTGACCTACCCGATCGACCTGCTGACATGGAGCAACGCAATGGCAGGGCAGTACGCAAAGGCAACACTGTAAAGCTGTGGGGTGACAATGTGGTGGATATCGTAATTTATGGTACGGAAAAGACCCTCGACGCCTACAAGTTTAATCTGTTGAAAAACAAGCAGATGTTTATCAATCAAATTAACAACGGCACAATCGCCGTGCGCCGTATTGACGAGGGAGGCATGGATGAGGACAGCGGTATGAACTTCGCCGAGTTCGTGGCTATTCTGTCAGGCAATAACGACTTGCTGAACAAGACGAAGCTCGACAACAAGATTATGCAGCTTGAAAAGGAACAGGCTATTTTCAAGAAAGAACGCATCCGTGCCGAGCGTAAAATAGCTACCTGTCAGGAAGAAGTCGAAAAGGCAAAGCGTACTGAGGCCGATTTCAAGAGGGATTTGGAATACATCAACTCGTATAATGGGGCAAAGGCAACCCTGCTTTTAAACTTACCGCAAGCCAGTACCGAGGAAGTTGGTCGGGAGTTGCACCGTATAGCCAAGACCTACCGCAACGGAGCGTATGGCACAGTTGGCACGTATGCAGGACTGAACTTGTTGGTGCATAGCGAGTATAATATGGACGGTACGTTTGACCGCAATACATTCTTTGTAGAGGGTATAAGCGGGTTGAAATACCGATGCGGCCTAAGCGGTGCGCTGCCGCTTGGTTTCGTTGAGTCGGCGCAATATCCGCATGGAGCATTAAGCAAATTGCCCTCTCTTATCGAGAAGCAACAAAAGGCAGTAGAGCGGATAGAAAGCGAAATTCCTACATTGCAGAAAATCGTTTGTCGCCAGTGGAGCAAGACTGATGAGCTGTCAAGGTTCAAACAGGAATGCAAGGAACTCCAGCACAGGATTGATGAAAGTCTGAAAGAGGCCGAACAACCACAGGCTGCCAAACACGAAGCTATTGCCGAAGCTGCTTGACATAATCATAATTTAACCGTTCCCTCTGCATGGTCGCGATGACCGGGCAGAGGGATTTTTTTGCGCTCCGGTCTGCCGACGGCTTTACTCTTTTATGGCATCCTTCCTCCCTTTATAGCCTCCCGATTCCCCGCCGCCACCCGTTTCCCTTTATAGCCCTCATATCCTCTATTTTAGCCCAATAGGGAGAATGACCTTTCATCGCATATCCGTTTTTTGCGATACGTCATTTTTAGCTTCTACATTGGTGGCAATGTATCACTTTTGCCTTCACACCTCCTAATAGCTTCAAGCAAGGCATCTTTTAATCTTATGAAGGCAATTTTATCCACTCCTTTTGATATGATTGACTTCCTGAACCGTCGGGCATTTGAAAATTGGACTACTCGCACGGAAGCAGATCTACGTGGTCAGGTTGTGAAATTCCTCGATAGTGTAATGGGCCCGAACAAGCTCATCGAACGCTTCAAGGTTATGAAGATTGAACAAGACCCGAATCAGAAAGACCGTGTGCTTCTTGATATCCACATCACACCGTATTTCCCGGCAAAAAGCTTCGTGATACAGCTTGCCGGTCATAAAGGCGATAATCCGGAAGATGCTATTTGGGAAAGCGAATATCATCAAGAATAATATTAACTTCAACCCGTTGGCGGAATTAATTTAGTGCATACTTAATTCTGCCAATGGGCTTGTTGTTGATGAAGTTTACGTATTGCAGAATGGTAAGTGCACTAATTTTGCCGATGATTCTGGCAAACAAACCATTCGTTATTTTCGCATAGTTTCTGATGGCCAAGAACTGGTCTGTAAGTTGTGAGAATATTGTCTCAATCCTCTTTCTTGCCTTTGCAAACGGAATGAATGTCGGCTTCCAGTCCTTCTGGTTGAGCCGATACGGACACTCCAGTCTTATGTGTGCGGTTTCGAACAAGTCAAGCTGTACATCAGCTCCAATATACCCTTTGTCGCCATAGATGCTACAGTCGTGATAAGCATGTTTCACATCCTTCATATAATGGAGATCAGCCGCACTTGCCTTTGAGAGATCATAGGAATGGATAACTCCACATAACCAACAGAGAGCGTGTAACTTATAACCAAAATAATACGTGTTCTGCGAAGCGCAGAAACCGAAGTCTGGAGCTTGCGAGAAATCACCGGTACGTCCCATCTTGCATCGTTTCCCTCTTGCAACCCTACAGACCTCTATTGGCTTGGAGTCAACAAAGAATTGTTCCTCTCCACCATCCATTTCCATGGCAACCCTTTTGCGCAGTTCCTCACACAAGCCTGCAGTTTTCTTCCTGCGGTCATTGAACTGTCTCCTTGATATGAGATTGGGAATGCAGTCCTTGTACTCTTGCAATTTATAGTCGAACAACCACTTCTCACTATCAATGCTCTCTGTCTCTGCTGTCAGGGACAGTGCCACTACTTCCAAGTCAGAAAACTTAGGAACAGGACCACGGCGTGGAACATTACCCGATTCATTGACGAGATTTTCAGAGAATTGCTTGCATATCTCAAGTATTTTGACGAATTTTGTATAAAGGTTGTACATACGATGGTTTGAACTTAATGTTTGATTGTCGCTAAGTTACTAAAAATCAACGATATGTGCAACTTTTTACTCATCTTTATCAACTTAAATTAATTCCGCCAACGGGTAACAATCAATTAAAAAACAACTTGTTATGGTAAAGAAATTTTTAACAATCATGTTTGCTTCAGTGATGGCAATGCTCGCTTTCACTGCTTACAGCAACGACGATGAGCCACAAGGACCGTTTGGAGAAAAAATGTTGGAGAATATCGACAAGATAATAGTCGACCAAGCTGATGCCGGAAATCTCTATCAGAAAAAGGATGATGCTGCCCGGTTTATATTGGTAGCAGACTCAAAGGAGGCTGCCCATGGAGTGTGTGAGAAGTTCATTCTCGATCAGTGGGACGTAAAGCAACGCACTGTCAAACTCCCTGACAACTGCGGCAGAATCTCACTCACACCCGGTTCGGACGAAAGTATCTTTTACACCGTTTCGTTCAATGCTCTCAAGAATTTCAAAGAACCGGACATGACAGTCGTAATCGTTCCGGAGGAATACATGGACGGGGATAATCTTGCTATAGACCAATACTTCCCGGCAAGATGGACTGAAAAATGTCCCAATTGTGGTCATAAGTGGAAAACATTTGCATCCGGACCATATACATGCTCCGAATGTGGTCATAAGTTTGATTAGTATGCACAATACTTTCCGCGCTATCTTGGCAATGACAACGTTCCTGGTAACAGGAGCGTTGTCATCCTGTAATCATACCGATGAGTTGGAGCCGGAATCTCCGGCACCACAGATTGTTTTTCTCTTCTCTCCGGGGGGATTGGGTGACATGAGCTATAATGACCGTATACTTGAGGGTGTTCAGAGATTCAAGATGGAAAACGGAGATATAGACATCTATATCTACTCCCCGGAATCCCTGCAAGAGGCTGAGAAAATTTTTGCGGACTGGCTTGAACGTCCCCAAAGCAGCATACCCGTGCTTTTTGTATTGGGTAGCAGTGATTATGAGCCAATGGCGGAACTTTATCTGGCAGAACACGACTTGACACCCAACAAAAGTATTCTGCTTTTTGAAAGCCGGAAACAGTATAAGGACGAGAACATCCATACCTTCCAGATTTCGATGTTCGGGGCTTCATACCTTGCAGGAGTATGTGCAAGAAAATGTTCTGAGATGACACCTCTGGTGCTGCTTGCCAATAATACCGACAGCCCCATCAACATAGCCAAGGACGGTTTTATTGCAGGCTATGGCAGCGACTGCGATGTGGAGTATCTGGCGGATGATTGGACGGGATATGTGTCGGCTTCGCTCGCTTACCGGAAAATGAGCGATTGGGCGGTTGATTACGACTTCATCTTTCCGGTGGCAGGTGGCTCCAACGCCGGTATATACCGCTACTCCCGTGAATTTGAGGTCTCACCGTACCTTGCAGGTATGGACATCGATCAGTCAAGCCTCTCCAACCGGATTACGGGTTCGGTCATTAAGCATATTGACCAATTGATTTACAGGTATCTGACGGAATGGGTCGTCACAGGGGATATGCCGGAGAACCAACTTTACGGTCTTGAAAGCGGGTATGCCGACTGGCTGGTCGCACCCCGATACGTGAATGATTTCAGCAGCTTAGTCAATGGAATGCGCCCTCAGGCTATGATTTTTGAGAAAGAGTATTATGAAACAAGTGGTTATTAAACTTATTGCACCGCTCCTCTGCCTGATTGGTCTGTGGAGCTGTTCGGACGATGAGCCTTCCCTGTCTCCTGACAACAAGCAGTGGACAGAGAAGGTTGTTGCCGTGGTGCTTCCCATGGAGAAAGGGCTTGATGTGCATTGGAAAAGGACATTGGGAATGTTTACAACCAACTTTGAGCGTGCATTCAAGAACCACGAAGCGGGTATAAGGTTAAAGTTTGAATACTACGATGAGGCAAAGACCGATGTGCGGGAACTTGCCCGGTCGCTGGCATTCAACGACGAGGTGTATGCCGTAATCGGCGGGCTGTATTCTTCCAATGCGGCAATCCTCGCGGCGGAACTGACTATTGTGGGCAAAACATTCTTCACTCTCGCCACCGCCGAACAACTGGTTCGTGCATACGCATCGACAGGCTATCTTTGGGCGATGACCGAGACCGACATTACGCAATGTGAGGTGCTTCTCTCCAAGGTGATTAACTATGAGGGTAAAAGTGTGGCACTTTTGGTCAAGGAGAACGACGGTTACGGACAAACGTTCATTGACTGGTTCGCATTTCAAGCACGCGAACTGGGCTTGGAAAACATGGGATGCTATGCTTACACCTCTGACAATATAGCTGATGTGTCTCGCCAAGCCATGCAGTCAGGTGCAGAGTATGTGATATGTATCCCCTCTGAAATAGAAGAGATGAAGCCGATGCTTGAAGCGCATAAAGCACAAAGTCTGAACGGGCGCAGTGTACCGCGGATGTTGTTTTCGGATACCGCCTACGGTGCGGATGTACTCAAGATTCACGGTGATGCCGCCGAAGGCATAGAGGGAGTCGCATTTGGTGCCGACCCTGAGTCGGGGTTTGACGTAAGTTACAGGACCTTTTTCAATGCTACGCCTACTCTTGGAGAATCTCAGCTCTACGATGCCGCTATGCTCATCGGCTATGCCGCATGGTACCAGCAGTTCAGACCGGAGTTGTCGTTACAGAAATCATTAAGGGCCGTTGTTTCGGGTGAAGGCTTGAACATGGGCAGCTGGACAGGTGAGGATATGGGGCTTGTGGTGGATGCGCTCGCTGCCGGAAAGTCGCCCTATGTCCGTGGAGCGTCAGGACATTTAAGGTTCGATGCCAAGGTGTTTACCAATGTACTTGCCACCACTTACTATAATTTCAAGGTTTACAACGGACAGTACATCATCCTTGACTATAACACCAGCGACGGGGGGAACCGCACGGATGCGACACTTGCCGGTTGGAACTGGAAAGCCTTCCGGATGCAGGATTTCGACAATTCAGGAGAATTCAATTACCCTGCACATACCGGCAACTGGGCACTCCTTGTCGCTTCCTCCAAGGAATGGACCAATTACCGCCATCAGGCAGATGTGCTCGCTATCTATCAGCAGCTCAGACAAGCCGGATATACCGACGACCGTATCATTCTCATTGTCGAGGATGACATAGCCGATAATATATCAAATCCCAACAAGGGAGTCATACAGGTGACTATCGGGGGAAACAATGTATACGAAAATGTAGAGATTGATTATCGTATGTCATCGTTGAATACAAAAGATATACTTGCCATTCTCAGTGGCGAAAAAAGCGAAAAACTGCCCACGGTAATCGAATCTACTGAGAACGACAACCTGTTCGTTTTCTGGAGCGGACACGGTGTGCCGGGGGCCATGTGTTGGGATGAGGAAGCTTACGCCATGACAGGCGATAAACTGTCTTCTGTTTTTGAGGATATGAACCGCAAAAGGCGTTACCGTAAACTTCTCATGATGGTGGAGGCTTGTTTTTCGGGCGGTGTGATGAAGCAGTGCGAGGGCATCCCCGGGATGCTGTTCGTCACTGCGGCCAACGGCGACGAAACATCCAAGGCTGATGTCTTCAACTCAGAGATGAAAGTGTGGATGAGCAACCGTTTCACCTCCACCTTTATCGAACAAATAACCGATAACAAGGAGGTGGCTATGCGCGACCTCTATTACCGGCTGTTCATCAATACTGTCGGAAGCCATGTTATGGTGTATAATGCTGAAAACTATGGCAATCTTTATTCAGCCAATATGTCAGAATTTATAAATTCAATAGTTCGTTAAAAAATAGCCACGCCTAAGCGGCTCTGGCAGTAAATAAAATGAGTTCTTTGAAAAGTTTGTCAATAACTTGCATGTCTGGGTTAATCCCGAACACGCAAATAAATCGTTCAAGCATATAAGCATTGTGTATAAAAGACTTGCAGGAGGATATGGAATAGGTTATTCCGAGCCTCTTACATGCCGCTTTGGCCAAGTTGACAGCAGCAAGCGATGCATTGAAGTGAAAATCCAACTTTCTGAAGTCGGTTGACTGACAGTTGGTGATTCCTGCATGTTGCTTACCATCTCTCAAAATTCCAATTGGAACCTGGTTCTGTAATAATCCAGAACCTCCCGTCCATCCATCGAATCGTCTGTAGAGAAGTAAAGCTGCCACTTGTCTGTCCTCCCGTCCATCGGATACCAGATGGCTAAGGAAACATACCTTTTGAGAGCTTTTGCATATACCCTCAATCCGTATAGCTTTCCTTTGTTCACCTCGTATTCCTTGCACCGGGTCAGATCCAGATTGGCAAAGTCGATTCTTCCGTCAAACCACTTTGGATGGCCACGTTTTCCTGTTTTCTGTTCCAATGTCGGATAGTACAGGATTACGTCATTCCGAAAGCGGCTGATGACATGGAAATCGTTCTCACACATAGGCGTTATGAATGTTTCCTTGGAAAAGAATGCGTCTGCAACCACCGTTCTTGATATGCTCTGTATCTTGTCTTTTCTACTGATAAGATAGCTGCTGTACCAGTCAACGAGGTTCTTGTCCATATTATCCAAGGTTTTACAATCCGGTGTCTGAATGGAACCTAAAGTCATGCATTCATGGTTGTCGATGTCTATGACACCGATGCCCATGATTTCCAATCCACGCTTGTACTCTCCTGCACAACCAGACCAGAAGTAACCTATCCAAGGTGTCTTCTTGCCTGATTTGGGGATATAGGAAGGATCGATGGCGATGGCTTTTCTTTTACCTGTGAGATGCTTGCTGATGATAGAGCCGTTGAACGCAAACCAGTCGAAAGTTTCATGCTCAAAAAGGTTACGGTAGGTCTGTTCCGAAAAACGTCCATACCTACCCAATTGGAGGAAGTTTATACGATCAGGGATGGCCATGAATAATTTCATTGCATCCATGAACGTTTTTTCAAAAGGTTTGTGTATATTCACGACTGATTTGAGAGCCGATAGGCACTCGGATTGGTATTGCATAAGGAGTGTTTCTTTAGTCATAATCAGAAGAGTTGGGAGACTTCTAATTTACTAAAAATCAACGAATTATGCAATACTTTCCACCTTTATTATCAGCAGGTTAGCACTCTTTTTTTCAGTACATTTCTTCATGCTTAACCATTCGTTTTTGACAACATTTCAATGACCTCTTTAGTGTTTTCGAACCAGCTTTTGCCGGTTCTATTGTTTAACTTTTAATTTTTCAGCAAAAAACAGCAACCGTTGTTTTACTTACTTTTTTCTTCTGCTTAACATAACCGTGCATTCCGCAAGAACTTTTGTGGAGTCATGCCGTATTTCTTTGTAAAGAGACGGTACAGCGAGGTGGAGGAGATGAAAGTGCATTCTTTCAATAGTCCTTCTACACTGGCGTATTTACCCGAAAGCAAAAGTTCCGCTACATATTCGATGCGCAAATCGTTGATATATTCGCTGAAACTTTTACCTGTGAACTGACGGAACAAGCCGGCGAACTTGTTAGCAGGAATATTGAATTCGCCCATGAGCGCCTTGCGGGAGAAAGTGTTGTCGAGGAAGAATTTCTGATCAATGATTTTTACTTTGATTTGCTCGAACAGCAGTAAGTCTGGATCCTCATCGTCATTCCATGCAATATTTTCGGACAGAGTACTACGGTTTAACTTCTCAAGCTCTTCCTTATATCTCATCGCCTCTTTCACGTTGGCAACCAAAGAAATGTTCTTCTTTCTGATGATGCGGTTGTTATATCCCAGCACGCAACCAATGATAGCTAAAGCAATCAAGATGCAGATGGCTATCACAAGCTCCCAACGTTGGTGAGTGATTTGAGCCTCCTTGTCTTTGACATCGTAGATGATGGACAACTCTTGTGAGGAACTGCGCAACTCCCTTACACGCAGGCTGTCCCGCAATACGCTTAGTCGCTCAAAATAGCTTGCCGCCTTGTCATATTGTTCCAATCCCTGATATGCCATGCCGTAGAATTTTAAGGTGGAAGACATGTAGAGGTTGATAGTATCTTTCTTATGCATCATCTCTGTTTCACGTTGCTTGCACATATCCACGATTTCATCATAACGATGCAAGTCAAAGAGATAAGGCACAACCAAGTAGGCGTACCGGCGATTGATACGCCCCATCTTCTGAAATTCAGAATATGCCTCATTCGCTTCTTTTTCTTTCCCTAATTTGGAACATACGACAGCACGATGGGCAAGCCATTTGCATTTTTCTTGCTCATAGAGTCCTTCCATTTCAGCCTCGCCTGGAGTTTTGGCATACAAGTATTTCTCAAGTTTATCAAGTACTTGAAGGGCTTCCCCGTATCTTTTATCACGCTCGTAGCAGATAAGCAAATCGTTGCAGTTTGCACGCAAATTGTCATATTTCCTGTCGTAATGCGATTTCTCCATCATCTCTGTGGCTTGCAACATATAGACATAACCACGTTCTTTCGTGCCTTGTTCATGAAGGCTCTTGCCTAAATAAAATAGGGCAATCGACTCCATACCACTGTCTCCAGCTTCTTGGGCATTTTGCATTAAAAGCTTTACCGTCTCTGCTTTTCGCTTTTCATCATATAAGCCATCATAGCATGAAATCAAACGATGAAGCAGCTTCATTGTCATCTGCTCATCTCGCTTCACCGCCTTTGCAGCAAGGGCGTTTTTATAGAAGCTGGCAGCTATGATGAAGCGGCCGGTGTTATAATACAAGTCACCTTCCGTTATATCGAGTTCATGAGTAGCTTGCTTTCCCTTCTTCCGTAGTTCCATCATGATGCGTTCAGCCAAAGGTGTGTCCGAAAAAGTAAACTCGTACACTTTATCTTCTGTTATCAGGCTATCGGGCAAGGCTGACCGGTTGGCGAGCAAAGGCATCGCCCACAATCCGCAAACAAGCGAACATAACCATATTCTCATTTTTCTATGCAAATGCCTTTTCATTATACTATGTTGTTATGATTATCAAAAGTACAACTTATATCTAAAATTAAGGATGCTTTACTTCTTTTTTGGTAATATCTGGGTAAGATTATGAAGATTTGGGAGGGAAATTAATAATCGGGAATGGCAGCTGAAAAAGCGAAAGAGTGTATTCTGAGTAATTCAGTAAATCTATCTTATGTTTGTTAAACGAAACAATCGCTTGCTTGTTTATTTGGCGTTATTTATTCTTGCAGACACATACATTAAATATTAACGTTTAAAATTCCAAATTATGAATTACAAGAAAATGACTTTTAGAGCCTCGATGCTCGGTTTGATAGTTATGTTATTTGCCGGTTTAGTCAGTTGCAGCAGTGATGATGATGACAAAAATATCCCTGTAGAGGAAACTAAAGTTCCAACAACAGGGGCTATTGTTTTTTTGTATGCAGCAACGGAGGATGAACTGTCTATATGCGACATGATTGCGGAGTACACAGATGAGAATGGAGCGACTAAGACAGAAGCTATCACTGCTACAAAATGGAAAAAACAAATCAATTTTAGTAGTTTGCCTGCCAAAGGATTGATTTCCATCAAACGTACGTTAAAAGCAAATGTGGAATTAGAGAAGAAGTCTTATCAATTTAGTAGTCATTCGCTATTAATCACAGTCGCTATCTTTGATCAAAACAAAAAGACTGTTGATTCTGCTACATCTGGTAGTACTAATTCATATTTATCTGTAGGAAAAGACAAAGTAGAAGAATATATCAAAAAAGAGAGTTCTAATACTTATTATTCTTATGTTTTAGATAAGAAAAAGAATGCGCAAGATAGTTATTTCACCATCGAATATCTAAAGCAATAATACATGAGAAGCAGCATCATCACATTAGTCCTTCTTCTATCAATCGGAGTATCTTGGGCTGGAGACCGCAATCGTATCATCGCATTAGGCGTGCGCAACTTCACCTATACTCCGAAAGAGGGAAAGGAAACGGTTGGAAGCGCATTAGGCTCTATTGCGAACGTCTTGATTACTGGGCAGAATACTACACAACAACCACAATACAAGGATGCTGTTAGGGCAGCTATTGTGAGAGGATTGACTTCCGGCTTTCGCACAATCGCTACCGACATGGGGAATATTGGTGAACAAACGAATGCCACTTTTGACTATTATGTGGATGCAACAATAAATAACATTTCCACCACGACTAAAACGGAATCAATAACTACTACCAAGAATGGTGTTAACACATACTATAAAGCCATGGTGGGAATTACCCTGCAATTCAAAGATTCACAAACCGAGGAAGTGATAGCTAGTCCGATGTTTAAGATTTCCGACGTAGATGTTGCATGGATAGAAACAGAGGAAAGTGCGATTACCTCTACTTTGCGCAAGTTGTCAGCTTACGTAGGAGGATATTGTAATCGCAAGTATCCAATCTATGGCACAATATTGGAAAGTGCCCGACAAAGCAAAGACAAGCAAAAAGAGGTGTATATCGACCTCGGAACTAATTTAGGCGCATACAAAGGACTTCATCTAACTGCCTACACTGTAAAAACGATTGCAGGGAAAGAAGCTAAGACTCAAGTAGGCAAGTTGAAGATAATGGATGTACAAGGCGAGGATATAAGCTTTTGCAAGATACAAAGCGGCGGCAAGGAAATCAAAAACATACTTGACAAGGGAGAAACTATCTTCGTGAAAAGTACAGAGTAATAACAATAAGTTGATGCCAAATCTTCCAAATCGGTTCTTCGATAAATTTTTAATAAAAAAAACAAGATTATGACAATGAACATGAGGTTTTTCATTATTGCAGCAGCGGCAACGCTATTGGCTGCGTGTACACAAGAGAACGAGGTACAGAACAATCCGGTGGAAGCACGAATCACGGCAGGCGTGAGCGGGCCGAAGACCCGTGCTGTGGACAACGGGTGGAACGCCGACCGAATCGGCGTGATGGTGGTGGATGCCCCTGGCACGACCACGACCATGGGCGGCAAGTACAAGAACGTGGGATACGCGACCACGAGTACCGGCACCAACGCGGACTTCACCCCGATGACGGCGGGTGGCGGCATCTTCTTCGAGGATGCTTTCCTCGAGTTTACTTTTGCCGCCTACGCGCCTTACGCATCGGGCGCAAACGCCTCCACCCTGCCTGGTACAGACGGGAAGATTACGGTAAATACAAGCAACCAGCCCACGACCACGGAACAGGAGAAGGTGGACTACATCCATGCCACGGGAGCCAAGGCCGATAAAGACAGCCCGACCGTCAGCTTCACGGACAACACCGCCGCGGGCGGCAGCGACTGCTCCTTCAAGCACAAGATGGCCCGTCTTATCCTCAAGGTGCAGGTGTCGAACACCGACGGTTTCGACGACACTGCCGTGCTGGAATTCGCCGACTACAAGCTGGGCGGCCTGGTTCACGAGGGAACGTTCGATGTGAAGACCGGTACCGCCGCGACCGCGGGCAGCGTTGTGAGCGACTGGATGTTACGCCAGTGCACCGGTGCCCCGAAGACGGCCACGGACAAGTGCGTGGCAACCTTTGACGCCGCCACGGGCGTGATGACTTTCACCATGATCCTGCTCCCGCAGACACTCGCCAACGCTTTGGTGCTTGAGATATCTCCCGATGACGAGGAATACCAGAGCTACTCCAACAAGGACATGATCAAACCCGCGTTGGAGGCCGGTTATTCTTATACCTACACCATCACGGTGAAGAAGACGGGGCTGACCCTTAGCGGAAGCACCATCGAAAACTGGAACGACGGTGGTAGCCATGCGGGTGATGCAAAAATGTAGTGTGTCTGAAAGCCACTGCCGTGCATCAGGCGTAAGACGGAGGCACGCCATATATAATAAATGGTGCGGCAGCCCGCGTCGCAACGGGCAGTGGCACAAAACGAAATAAATAAAGACAATATGAAAATAATAAGGAACATAGCGAGAAGGCCGTGGCCGCGCATCGGCGGCTGGTTGCCGGTTATGATGCTCATCTGTGGGGTGCTCGCTTCCTGTAGCAGTGAGGATGAAAGCACCGCGCCCCTGCCCGACGGCAAGTACCCGCTGCAACTGACGGCGGAGGTGGCGCAGCCGCAGACCCGCGCCGGAGGTAAGGATGCGTGGACGGGCGGCGAGGAGATTAGAGTGTCACTGGAAGGCGTGTTTGGTAACAAAACATACGTGATGGACGCATCGGGCAATGCAAGCCCGAAGGATGCCGATAATGCCTTCTATTGGAAGAACACCGATGAAGCCCGCGTCAGTGCATGGACCCCGGACATAGAATCGGAAACGGATATTTCCGACCAAAGTGGCGGGTACGCCGCTTTCGATGTCCTGTACGCCAGTGCCATAGGGCGTTATGACCAAGCCATAAATCTCCGTTTCATCCACCGCATGGCGAAAATCGAAGTAATTCTCAAAGCTGGCGAAGGCATTACGGAAGAGGAGTTGGAGGGTGCGACCGTCACCATTTTCGGAGACCCGCTAACGCACTCAACCGCCGGCTTGGTATCACCGGGTGACCAATCGGACGGCGAGATAAAGCCCTATTACGATGCCGCAACGAAGAAATACGAGGCGTTAGTGCCGCCGCAGGATATGACGGGCAAGCCGCTCATCCGAATCAGCATAGGCAGCAATGACTTTACCTACACTCCCGAAACAGAAGCTGCCGGCAAATTTGGGTTTTTCGGTGGCAAGCGGTATGCCTACACCATCACCGTGAAAGCCAGTGGCATAGAGGTGACCGCAGCCAAGGGCGGAACGTGGAACGCCGGCGGCAGCGAGAATGTGGGCGTGACCATCACCTATGACGGCACGGAAACAGAACCGAAAATCGGCGACTATTACTACTCCGACGGCACCTGGAGAGACGGTGGCCTGCGCAAGCTCTATGCCGACGGCACGATGGAGTGGGCAGAGACCAAGCCGCAGCCGGAGAACGGTAAGAACGTTATCGCCATCGTGTTCCATGCCGGTCATCACGAAAACGATGCCTCCGATTACTCCGCCACCGGTATCGGTCAGCAGAAGTGCCACGGCTATGCCGTTGCCTTGCAGGATGCCACAAACGGTTATTGTCAGTGGGGCGTTTACGGAACCGAGTTGGGTTGCTGCCCCACGGATGGAAGCGGAAAAAAACAGAACAATTACTCTGCACCTGACATCGACTGGAGCGGCTACGCCTGGACACAGAAAATCATCACCGCTGCCGGCGGCAAGGACAAGTTGAATGCCACCGAAGATTCCGGTTATCCTGCCACCTACTATGCCGTTGTGGATTATGCGCACAAAGTCCCGTCCCCTGCCAACAGCACCGGCTGGTTTTTGCCCTCCATCGGCCAGATGTGGAATGTTTATCAAAACCGCGCTTCTTTGTTTGAAGGCAAGACAGTGGTATCAGGCTTAAAGTCTGACTGGTACTGGTCCTCCTCGGAGTTCTGCAACTCTCCGGCGCGCAGCGCTCTTTTTGTGGATGTGGGCAGCGGCCGCGTGGACTACAACGTTAAGAACTACATGAGTAGTTACTTGCGTCCGGTCTTGGCTTTCTGACCTATTTACCTATTCAGCCTATTTATCTATTATGCGGCGTAGCCGCTCGTTGATAAAGGCTGAATACCCGCGAAGCGGGTCGGATTTACAAACGGAATTGTGGCAACGGCCGCTTGCAGTCTTTGCCCCGCAAGGAAGATAAAAACAAGTAACGTAAAGTTAAAATAAAAAGTGTGACAATGAAACGAAATATCCTACATACCCTTTGGGCGGCGGCACTGCTGCTGACCGGCTGCACGCAGGAGGAGCTTCCCCTGCCCGGTGCTGACAATGCCGCACCGCTCGCCATCACCATCACCGACGGCGGCTATGCCCTGACAACTTCGGCTGACGGCTCGCAGAAAGCCGCTACCCGTGCTACCGAGGACGGTTACCGTACCGAGTTTACCGCCAGTGACGCCTGCGGACTCTACCTTGTGCGCAATGGGGCGATAGTCTATGACAATGTGAAACTCACCGCCACAGCAGGCACGAACGGCAGTCTTACCTGGCAACCCGAAGCGGGCGTAACCCTTGCCGGCGGAATGGCGGGCGAGAAGTATTTCCTCTACTATCCCTATCAAGAGACAGCGAAGATGGCGGGCAAGGTAAATGCCACCGACACCACGAGCGATGGCGATTTCTTCGCCACGCTTATCAATGACTGGCAGCCGGAAGCTGATCAGAGCGACTACACGCAAGGCTACACAGCCTCCGACCTCATGACCGCCACGGGCTCGGGAAGCAAAGCCGACGGCAAGCTCTCGCTCTCATTCTCCATGACCCACCGCATGGCACTCGCCGTAGTCGAAATGCCCAAGACGGTGTATAAGTTCACCGACACCTCCATTCCCGACTATGTGATTGCTACTACAGCCGATTTCAGTGGAGAGGCCAAGCCCTGCCGCAATACGGACGGCACATACCGCTACTTCGTCCGTCCCGGACAAGGCAATACCGTAACCCTCACCGGCAGCTATGCCGACGGCAAGAAGGAGTTTTTCATCACCCCGAACAATATCAGCGTAAGCTCATACAAGACCTATAAGGTGGACGGAGCACCGACGATTGACAAAGATCACAATTTGCAAGTAGGGGACTACCTCCTTGCCGACGGCAATATTGTAGGCAAAGACGAAACTTTGACCGAAGAACAGAAAGCAAGCGTTATCGCCATCGTGTTCCATGCCGGTCATCACGAAAACGATGCCTCCGATTACTCCGCCACCGGTATCGGTCAGCAGAAGTGCCACGGCTATGCCGTTGCCTTGCAGGATGCCACAAACGGTTATTGTCAGTGGGGCGTTTACGGAACCGAGTTGGGTTGCTGCCCCACGGATGGAAGCGGAAAAAAACAGAACAATTACTCTGCACCTGACATCGACTGGAGCGGCTACGCCTGGACACAGAAAATCATCACCGCTGCCGGCGGCAAGGACAAGTTGAATGCCACCGAAGATTCCGGTTATCCTGCCACCTACTATGCCGTTGTGGATTATGCGCACAAAGTCCCGTCCCCTGCCAACAGCACCGGCTGGTTTTTGCCCTCCATCGGCCAGATGTGGAATGTTTATCAAAACCGCGCTTCTTTGTTTGAAGGCAAGACAGTGGTATCAGGCTTAAAGTCTGACTGGTACTGGTCCTCCTCGGAGTTCTACGACCGTCCGGCGCGCTACGCTCTTTATGTGCGTGTGCTCAGCGGCCTCGTGGACAGCAACCCTAAGGACAACAGCGATAGTTTCGTGCGTCCGGTCTTGGCTTTCTGACCTATTTACCTATTCAATCTATTTATCTATTTGCGGCGTAGCCGCTCGTTGATAAAGGCTGAATACCCGCGAAGCGGGTCGGAAAAATTTTTGAAAAATCGAGTTATGGCATTATCCGAAGAATTACCCCTATACCGCGACACTTACCGGTTGTTGAACAACCTGTTGATCCTGACGCAGGATTTTCCGCGCTTCTTCCGCTACAGTATGGGCAGCCGTATGGTGGATTTGACTTTGGATATGCTTTCTCTGATTTACAAGGCGAACAGCAGCTATGAAAAAGTGGGCGTATTGACCGAATTTCTCGACCGTTACCGCATGTTGCAGATGCTTTTCCGCGTATGTGTGGAGCAGAAGGTCATTACCGAGCGCAAATACGCCTCGTTCGGGCTGCTGTTGGAGAAGATAGGCAAGCAGGCTACGAGCTGGAAACAATATAACGAACGCGGAATGAAGAAACAGGAAGATAAAAGGCAATGATTTATCAGTCGGGATTCGGGCGGTCAAGGCTTCCCGAAGCGAACTGTTTATTATTGAAAAAGGGTTGTCGGCAGGCTTTCCTCGTGCAGGGAGGCTCGCAAAGACAAAAACAGACAACATTTACTGGTCCTCCTCGGAGTTCTACAACAATCCGGCGAACAACGCTCTTTATGTGAATGTGAACAACGGCAACGTGAACAACAACAATAAGAACAACAGAAATAGTTACGTGCGTCCGGTCTTAGCTTTTTCAATAAAAATTTACCGAAGTATTGTAAATTTCAAAAACAATAAATCAAAATGAAAAGTTCAATCAAAAAAATGTCAGCACTGCTGACGATGATGGCTGTCGCCATCCTTACTTTCACCTTCACCGCTTGCAGCGATGATGACGATCCTGTGACGGAAGTGACTTACACCTACGGCTTCTCCAGCATGTCGGCCTCACACCCCGACTTTCTCGAAGAGATGGGGAAAATAGAGAACGCCTTCCAGTCAGCCCTCGGTATCACCGGCAAGCTCTTCACCAAGAAAGGTACGATAGAAGAATGTGACAAACAGGTTTACGAGGCTTGCCGGAAAGCATTCGATTCGCTCAAAAGCGAGGCCTGGCAAGGGGATTACACCTTCCAGGTTACGAACGTAGGAACAGGCAAGGTGGTATGCACGGCTACATTCAGTGCCGACAACGAAAACTTTATATAGTTTTATTAGCATGACCTGTTGGCGGAATTAAAATAGCGCATATTTAACTCTGCCAATAGGCTTTTCATTTTTGTAGTTAATATATTGAAGGATTGTAAGTGCGCTAATCTTCCCAATAATCCGGGCAAACAATCCATCTGTATCTTTCGCATAATTCCTTATAATCATAAACTGGTCACACAATTGCGAGAATAGGGTTTCAATTCTTTTTCTCGCTTTGGCAAAAGCTGGGAATGTTGGCTTCCATTCTTTTTGATTACATCTGTATGGTACCTCCAATCTGATATTGGCAGTTTCAAACAAATCCAATTGCACTTGGGCACTTATATATCCTCTGTCCCCTATGACTGTACAATTACTATAATCCACTTTCACATCCTTCAGGTAATGAATGTCATGCACACTTGCCTTAGTGAGGTCAAAGGAATGGATGATACCACTTAACCAGCAGACTGCATGGAGTTTATACCCATAATAATACATGCTTTGTGATGCGCAGTATCCTACCCCAGGTGCTTTTCTAAAATCCTTCTTTCCCATACTGCAACGTTTGGAACGGGCAATACGACATACTTCTATCGGTTTCGAATCAATACAGAAATAGTCTTCACCACCATCCATTTTAGAAACCATTCTTTCTCGGATTGCATTACATAGGGAGGAAGTTATTTTACGCCTGTCATTGTATTGTCGGCGGGAAATAAGGTTGGGTATTTCAACCCTATATTCCTGTAGCTTTGCAAACAACAGCGACTCACTGTCAATACCAACAGCCTCTGATGCCATGTTCAAAGCCACTACTTCAAGGTCTGAGAATTTAGGGACGACTCCTCGTCTTGGTACATTCCCGGATTCATTGACTAAATTGCCGGCAATTTGCTTGCATATGTTCAGTAATTTTGCGAATATTGCATATAAGTTGTGCATACGATATTTGTCTATTAAAAGTTTAGTCACCTTTAATTTACTAAATATCAACAATATGCACAACTTTTTAAACATAAATCTTTTATAATTTATAGGTATAGGCGTTTAGAGCGCACTACATTCACAGCTGATTATCAGTCAGTTTTCTTTTGACAAATCATTCGACGAAGTAGCATATCGAAGATTGTGTCCATATTATTACGGCGGTTGAACCTGAAATGATACTCGTCAAGGTATCCTTGAAGATGCTCTTTGGAGCAATGGTGGTGTATTCCACGCAACCATCCCTTTATGTTCATGATGTGAATATGAATCTGTGGATGCCCTTTGCCCTTATCCGAAGGGCGTTGCTCCAATTTTGGATAATCTTTCTTTAACGGCAGGTAGCCTGACCATTCATCGGTTATGACTTTTGCGTCCTTTGATATGTATCTGTCGAAGAACGGACGAAAAGAACTTGCCGAAGCATCATCTATCACTTGGGCATACGCACGTCCCACGCCGTCTCGGACAATCTCCAAAGCGACTATCACAAGCTTCTTTTTGCCTTCCGTGCTTCGTCCAATGATTCCTTCCTCTTCTCCTCCGATATAAAACTCATCGACATGTACCTCTCCTTTAAGAGGATAATTACCGCTGCTCCGCATGGCTTTCTGTATCTTACGCTTGAATTCCCATACGGTTTTCTGACGCATACAATATTCTTCCGCCAGTTCCAAAGAGGACATCCCTTTCTTCTTTGTCGATATTTTGAAGGCTATGTGGAAAGCGTAGACAAGCGGGAATTTTATCTTGTCGAACATGCTTCCGCTGGTAACGCTCTCGTCATACTTACAGCGTGTACAACGGCGAGAATAGGGATATCTGTCATTGCAATAATTGGTATGACCGCATTTCTTGCATTTGAAGCCGTCTGCCCACTTTATCGAGGACAAGTACTCAAGGCATGAGGCATCATCGGTAAAACGACTATAAAATTTGATTGATTCCACTCCTTTGAATTTATCGCGTTGTTCCATGCCTGCAAAAGTAGGCAAAATCCATAAAGTTAGTGCGCACTAAACGCCTATACCTATAATTTAATTCCGCCAACAGGTTAACTTCATTAAATCTGTGAGGTTGTGTCAAATGAAGTGCACCCCAAAAGTTAGACAAAAAACTTTTGGGGTGCATTTCAGAATGAGCCCGGTACAATACCGAGCTCACTACTATAGAGATTTAAATAATTAGCGTTTATTTAACGTCCAACTTTCCGGGGGGGGGGCACTTCAATCTTCTTACTTTTTAGCCCACCATAGCGGAGTGAACACATCGTCAGGTCCTCCAAGCAATTGCACGGCCTGTTTGTAACCTTCGGGACTGCTGTTTTCCAAACCCGACGGGAATTTCAAGCGTTGCGGGAAGAACTTCGTCGTCTGCTTCATGTAGTTGGAGGCATTGAGACTGGGCATCGTACGAATGGCCTGCTCTACAGCCGGAGTCTCAAAGAAAGGCAAACCCAATCTGCGCTGATCGTTCCATGCTTCCAAGGGCAACCATGGCATTTGTGCAATGTATTTCTGCGTGATAATCTTTGTCAGATGGTCGTTCAACGCCTTGCCATACAGCGTTTCCGAAGCCACAGGATAGGTAAAGGTATAGGTCGATTCTGCTTTGGTATATCCATTCACCATCTTCATGGTTTTGGTCGCTGCCGGTTCGGCCACGTGTTCCCATTTTACGGAGGTTCCTACATTATTATAGTCCTCCGATGCCAAATAAGCGTCGGCAAAGCCACCCACACCATGATATGCGAAGCTCTCGCGTACACCCTGCTCATAAGCAGCCTTGGCGCCCATAGGAACGCTCCAGCCTTTCAGAGCCGCTTCGGCCAGCAGGAAGTAAGACTCCCAAGAGGCAAAGAAGATACGGGAATTTTCACTCTTACGATATTTCAAGACCAAATGCGGGATAGCCCAAGGCCAATAATACATCTTGTTCAATGAGCCTTTATCGCCCCACTCACCGCAAGCGGCAGTATTCCACGTAAACGTGGCATCCAATTCCACCAATCCGTCGGCATCGTCTTTATCCTTCAGCAGTTTACGTTTCACTACTTTGTGGTTCGAGTTCCATGAAGGATACTTACAATAGTTGGCATCATCAAAATTGCCGGGAATAGAGAAGAGTTTATAAGCACGCGGATCAATTACCTTATGCAGGCCATCGAACCAAAATCCCTTAGCCGGATCGTTCGTTGTCAAAGCATAATGGTTGGTGTACTGCACACCCATGTAATCGGCCGGCTTGATACGAGCCAGCAAATCATTCTTACCGGCAAGCTGTTCGTCTGATGTGATACCTCCCAGACCGACGAGCAGGTTATTCATCGTGGCCGAAAGTGGGAAGTAGTTCCATTCGCGCGTCATGACACCTGTCAGATCATCCCATCCCGGTTGTTCCTTAACCGTGAAGTTATCACCACTCTCGGAGATGTAAGCACCTTTAGCCGCATCCTCAAATTCAGCTTTGGCTTTGGCGGCATCTACTTCGGAAAGGCGCATTGCCAAGCGCATACGCATGGAGTTGGCATACTTCACCCACTTGCCGAAGTCGAATTTATAAGCGCGGTCGCACTCTTTTTCCTTGTCATCGGCTTTTACATCAGTCTTAATCTTACTTGCAGCATCTTTCAGTTCATCCAGCATAAAGTAATAGACTTCTTTGCAAGAATTAAACTTCGGGTTTTTTCCTGCGAAAGCCTCAATGGGCATAGCTCCGAAGCTGTCGGTAAACTCGCTCATCAGATATACCCGCCAGATACGGGCCACTTCTTTCATATTGGGTATCACTTGGGCTTCGTGTGAATTCAGTTCACCTTTCATCTTTTCTTCGGCCAAGTTGATAGCAAGTACAATAGGCGACATCCAACTTGCATAGTGTGAATAATAATTGCTAATCCAGTCGTCGTTGTATTCGCCAACCGGAAGACCTCCGTTTGTATTCGGGTCGACTTGGCGTGCCGCCGTCTGCCAGTTCAGCACAAAGCAACGCTCCGCCACTTCGGGATTCTGCTGAGTTCCGGTAATAGACTTATTGATGGCATACTCAATACGAACCTGTTCGATATTAGCTGCTGTTGGGTTGGTGTTTACTTCTTCAAAATCGGAACATGAAGCCAACGCAAACAGTCCGACGGGAAGCGCATATAATGGATATTTATAGTTTTTCATATTCGCAAATGTATTTAGTTTAGAATCCGAAAGTAACATTAAACAGATAAGTGCGTGAAGTAGGCGAGCTACCATACTCAAATCCTGTGGCATTGGTGCTTGTAGCATAGATAGATTCGGGGTCTATACCGTTCATGTGGCTCTTCAACATCCATACGTTGTTGCAAGAAACGCCCAATTTTAATTGTGTGAAAGGAGTTCTCTTTAATTGTTGCTTGCTGAAAGTATAAGACAATCCTAAATTACGCAAACGGATATTGGTAGCGCTATAAATATTGATTTCGCCCACACCGAGGTTTCCTCCTGCCACAGCATTCCAATATTGTTGTGTAGAGATTTCAGTGGTGTTTTTCTCATATTCTCCCTTTTCGTTCATGAATACACCGTCCACAACCATTTGAGGACGCTCACCATTGACCACTGTGACGTTGGACGTACCTGCCGCCTGCATCGTCTGGTGAGTACCCGAGAAGATATCGCCACCGAAACGAGAATCGATCAGGAAGTTCAACGACCATCCCTTATAATTAAAGGTAGAACTGATACCTAATAAAGCGTCCGGTTGCTGATTTCCAATTTTTTGTTTCTCGGTGGTTGCCGTAGGCAATCCGTTTTGAGTGATCAGCTTACCGTAGTAAGGCGATTTCTCATCAGTGACACGCTTCAGCACGGTTCCCCAGATTTCTCCGTAGTTGCCTCCGGCAGTGGCATATACCTGTAAGTTGTCGTAACCGCCCAAGGGATAAAGAGTGATTTCTTCATCGGCTGTCTTATAGAGTTCGATGATACGGTTTTTATTGGCAGAGAAGTTCACCATCAAATCCCAGCTGAAACCGTTCTTCAACTCTATCGGACGAGCGTTTACCATCAACTCAAAGCCCTTGTTCTCGATGTTTCCGGCATTCACCTTACGTTTTTCATAACCGGAAAGGTTATCCATCGGCAAATTAATCAACTGGCGGGTAGCATTTGATTTATACCATGAGAAATCGAATCCCAAACGATTATTGAAGAAACGTATCTCTGCTCCAAACTCCCACGACTTGATTAACTCCGAACGTACGCTACTGTTATACAATGTCTTATCCTGAGATACAGTCGTTGTATTATCAGGTGCCTGACCGATGGAGTAAGTATTGTAAAGCTGATAAGGCTCGAGAGAGTTACCTACTTCTGCATACGAACCTCTCAGTTTTGCATAGGTAAACCATTCGGGCAACGGCTTGTCCATTTTCTCTAACATTTCCGAGATGACCCATGATGCGGATATTGAAGGATAGAAGAACGAACGATTCTCTTTCGACAAAGTAGAAGACCAATCGTTACGGAATGTTCCGTCTATAAACAGGAAACCATTGTAGTTGATTTGAGCTGTACCATAAAGCGAGTTGATTTTCTTACGGCTGAATTCTTCGCCTACACTAATCGACTTCGTCGCATTATTTACAGTGAACAAATCGGGCACTTTCAGTTCACCCGGGCTTGTGGAAATGGAGCGATGGCGGCGCATCATCAAGTTACCTCCGAACGTAGCGCTTCCACCCCACTTCCCGAACAGATTATCCTTGCGGGCACTGAGCAGGAAACTGTAATTGTTTTCATAGAAACGTTCCTGTTTGATAGAGTAAGTGTTTTTCAATGAACTTCCTGAATATGTCTTGTTCTCATACTCAGTGAAGTACATGTCCGAACCTGCTCTCAACTCGGCGTCCAGCCATGAGGTGAAGCGATATTTCAACGAGCCGCTCAACAAGAAACGATCGCGTACATCACGGTTCAGCTTGTGCGTTTCCATCCAATAAGGATTGATTTGCTGGCTACTGCCGTACCACAACATTTTGTTGTCCGAACGCGTGCCTGCCGAGAAATCGCGAATATCCATCGAGCGAGGTAACAAATACATGGCCAAGAAGTTATTGGAATTGTTCTTACCACTGATAGGACGATTTTGGGCCTCGGCGTTGATATACTGTATCTTGGTATCAAATGTCCAACGGTCATCTTTTCCGAAAGTAGATGTGGCACGTGCCGTCAAGCCGGTACGTTTCAGTTTGGAACTCGGAATCTTGCTACTATCATCCATGCGGGTGAGCGACGTATAGATTGACGTCTTGTTATATTGCTGTGTAAACGAGAACGTCTCCGTCAGATTGATACCGGTATTAAAATAGTTGCCCACGTTGTCGAACGAACTCATACGCACCTTCTGATCGTTCCAGTTTGTGTACTCCTGTCCTTCGATTTTCGGTCCCCAACTGGAGCCGGCGTCTTTGTCGAACGTACCGTTAGAACCTTGCCCGAATGAATTCTGCATCTTGGGCGACATGAAAATGGTTTCGGCCGATACGGTTCCCGAAATCGTGACACCCAATCCTTCGGTCTTGCGTCCGGACTTGGTTGTGATGAGGATAACGCCGTTACCCGCACGCGAACCATAAAGAGCGGCAGCCGAAGCACCTTTCAGCACCGACATGGAAGCAATGTCATCAGAACTGATGTCCGAAATACCGTTACCCATATCCGCCGAAGGATTCCAAAAGTCATTATTTGCCGCTCCAGTGAAGTTCTCCATCGGAATACCGTCTACCACAATAAGCGGCTGGTTCAGGCCTGTCAATGAATTGTTTCCGCGCAATTGGATTTTAGAAGAACTGCCGGGGCCATTTCCCGAACGTATTATCTGCAAACCTGATACTTTTCCGGAAAGAGCGTTAGCCACATTAGTCTCACGAGCCTGCAAGATGTCGGCTCCCTTCACCTCTTGCATGGAGTAACCCAACGCTTTCTTTTCACGCTTGATGCCCAAAGCAGTCACCACCACTTCACCCAGTTGTTGCGAATCTTCTTTCAGTTGCAAACTCAAGCGTTGTTCGCCATTGTATTTCACGCTAAGAGTGGCATAACCGATGTATGACACTTCGATG
>NZ_JAMOKH010000064.1:0-21974 GCF_023656585.1 Bacteroides sp. B1-V-101
GAACGATAGAAATCGCCAAGAAGTTCAAGCTGATAAGGACTAAAGGTCATGTCACTCTTTTTCATCTTTTATTCATTTTAGTTGATACTTATAGTAGTCAACCAAATCCAGGGTAAGACATCTCTTCGCTGAAACTATGGTTTCAAGGCGACGAAACTAATTCAGTGCTATAACCTTATCATGACCCGGCTTAGATTGCTTCTTTAGTGTCTTCTCTTTTCTATGAGGCTGACTAAAAGTCGGTAGTATCTCGAATGGGGTTGACTAAAAAGTCAATAGTATCCAAAACTCTCCTCCTTCGGGAAGGAGGAGTACCCGTAGGGGGAGGTGGTAGGTGAGTACGTAAATTGATAATAATAAATTAAGTTATATGCTTACCTACCACCCCGCCCTTTGGGCACCCCTCCTTCCCGAAGGAGGGGAGTTTAAGATACTACCGACTTTAGGGTCAGCCTTTTCTATATTAAACTTTCGTTTTTTCTTGTCGGTCCCGGATATAATGAGTAATTTAGCAGTCTCAACGACACGAAGACGCTGACACAAACAACCTATTATTATATAAATGAAAATTACCCTATTCCGTAAAAATGGAGATACAACAGCGCTCAGCGTACTGGATCTTGAAAAACTGGTAAACAAAGTAAAAACAGAGATAAAATCCCGCCCGGTTTCCACTTTCAGAGAAGAATTAAGATATATGCTTCCAGATGATCGGTGTATGTTTGCCGACAAGCTTCCCGAGATAATTCCTGCCGCAGAATTTAGAAAAGTAAACGGGCAGAAGCAGATGAAAGCGTACAATGGTATTATTGAACTGACTGTCGGTCCCCTGTCCAATAAATCGGAGATAGCTCTGGTGAAACAAAAAGCGAGTGAACAACCGCAGACCCGTTGCGCTTTTATGGGTTCGAGTGGAAAAACGGTGAAGATATGGACCACTTTTACTCGTCCGGATAACTCACTGCCCAAAACACGGGAAGAGGCGGAACTGTTTCACGCTCACGCCTATCGGCTGGCCGTGAAATGTTATCAGCCCCAAATCCCGTTCGATATACTTCCCAAAGAGCCGACTTTGGAGCAATATTCGCGATTGTCTTATGATCCGGATATTATGTATCGTCCGAATTCCGTGCAATTTTATCTCTCGCAGCCCACAGCGATGCCCGAAGAGACGACTTTCAGGGAGGCAGTGCAGGCAGAGAAGTCTCCGTTGACTCGTGCCGTGCCGGGATATGATGCAGAAAATGCTTTTTTGATGCTTTTTGAAGCAGCTTTTCGGAAAGCTTATACAGATCTTAGTGAAGCAGGCCTCCAATTACGGGAAGATAAATGGCAACCATTGGTCGTACAATTGGCCAAAAATTGTTTTGCTTCGGGATTGCCTCAGGAAGAAGTCGTGAAACGTACCGTTTTTCATTTCTATATGTATAAACAAGAAGTGCTGATCCGGGAGATGATTGGCAACGTATATCTCGAATGTAAAGGTTTCGGCAAAAATATCAGTCTGAGCAAAGAGCAACAGCTAGCCTTACAGACCGAAGAATTCATGAAACGCCGTTATGAATTTCGCTATAACACACAAATCGCTGAGGTGGAATATCGGGAAAGGCTGTCTTTCCGTTTTCGTTTCAATCCTCTCGACAAACGGGCGCTGAATAGCATTGCCCTGGATGCACAAATGGAGGGTATTCCACTGTGGGACAGGGATATCAGCCGTTATATCTATTCAAATCGCGTGCCTGTATTCAATCCGTTGGAGGATTTTCTCTATCGACTTCCCGGATGGGACGGTAAAGACCGTATCCGTGAATTGGCAGCCACCGTTCCTTGCCGGAATCCGTATTGGACAGACTTGTTTCACCGCTGGTTTCTCAATATGGTTTCTCATTGGAGAGGGTATGATAAAAAATACGCGAACAGTGTTTCGCCATTGCTGGTCGGGGCGCAAGGGACACGAAAATCTACCTTTTGCCGGAGTATAATGCCACCTTCGGAACGTTCCTATTATACTGACAGCATTGATTTCTCGCGAAAGAAAGATGCGGAACTTTATCTCAATCGTTTTGCGCTCATCAATATTGATGAATTTGATCAGGTCAGTTCGACACAACAGGGCTTCTTGAAACATATTCTGCAAAAGCCTGTGGTAAATATGCGGAAACCTCATGCCAGTGCCGTGCTCGAAATGCGCCGGTATGCTTCATTTATCGCTACGAGTAATCAAAAAGACCTGTTGACCGATCCTTCCGGTAGCCGTCGTTTTATCTGTATCGAAGTGACGGGAGTGATTGACACGAATCGTCCGATAGATTATGAGCAGCTTTACGCGCAAGCCATGTATGAATTGGAACATGGCGAACGCTATTGGTTCGACCAGGAGGATGAAAAGATTATGATGGAAAACAATCGTGAATTTGAGCAAGTTCCTCCGGAAGAACAGCTGTTTTTCCGGTATTTTCGTGCTGCACAGCCTGAAGAAGGGGAGTGGCTGTCTCCGGCGGAGATTATGGAAGATATTCAGAGAAATAGTTCGATACCGATGTCCGTGAAAAGGGTCAATTCATTTGGAAGAATACTGAAAAAGCAGGAAATCCCCTCCAAACATGTACGTAGCGGTACGCTTTACCATGTCGTAAAGTTAGTGACCGGGTAGCGGGAACAAATAATAAATGTGTGATTGCATTGTGACGGCAAAAATGCTGTCACAATGCAATCACCTCCTGCTGTCACGGGCTGATTCGTTCATAATGAGTCTGTTATGTCCCGTTTGGTGACAGATGACAGCAACTTACCATATATATTCTTCTGTGTAGCGTTGGTAAGCAGGCTCTTCTTTTATTCCTTTGTTACGAAACAATTGTTTTATATAAGCTTGATCTTTGGGCATAAGGCCTCGTTCTCCACGATAGAGTCGGTAATATCCTGTTTTCCCATAGTGTCCCACCAACTGTGATCGGATACTGACTGCGTCTTCATAAGGAATCCTGTCAAGCAACCGTTTAAGTCCCCATGTTACATGAACTTTTGCAGCCGTTTTAAAACATTCGCATTGATTCCCGTCCGCAGGATAGCGTGTCGGATTAACGCTGGTGATATAAAGATAGTCGGCTCCGTTATATTGTGCAGCTATGTGGCGTAAGCATTTGGAGGCTTGTGAGCATTGGTCGTTGAAGCAACGGGCAAAATTGTAAGGGACAGACAGGCTGTCGGGTTCTTCTTTCATTTGTTGACTTTGTTTTATTTATGATAGCAAGGGATACAAGTTTTGTATTCTCTACAAATGTAAGGCTTTCTTTCAAGAATGAGAAATGATTGATAAGCTAATACCATTGTTCTATGCGATTTCTTTTTGAAATCACTATCTTTGCAATGGATCTATTCATTAAATAAAGAAGAGATTATGCTTGCATACACATATATTGAACACGGAAAATTTGAATTGCGAGAAAAACCGGAACCGAAAATTACGGATGCACGGGATGCAATCGTGCGTGTGACTCTTGGCAGTATCTGTACCAGTGACCTGCATATCAAACACGGTAGTGTGCCGCGTGCAGTACCCGGAATAACAGTCGGACACGAGATGGTAGGTGTCGTGGAAGAGGTGGGAGCTGAAGTTATATCAGTCAGCCCCGGCGACAGAGTGACTGTGAATGTCGAGACTTTCTGTGGAGAGTGTTTCTTTTGTCATCACGGATATGTCAACAACTGTACCGACCCCAACGGTGGCTGGGCTTTAGGCTGCCGTATCGACGGCGGGCAGGCGGAATATGTCAGAGTACCTTATGCCGATCAAGGACTGAACCGTATTCCCGATACAGTCAGTGATGAACAGGCTCTTTTTGTCGGTGATGTCCTTGCCACAGGCTTTTGGGCAACTCGTATCTCGGAGATTACGGAGAAAGATACTGTCCTCCTCATTGGTGCCGGACCTACCGGAATTTGTACTTTACTCTGCTCGATGCTGAAGAATCCGAAGCGTATCATTGTCTGTGAAAAGTCTCCTGAAAGGATTCAGTTTGTCCGTGAACATTATCCCGATGTGCTGATAACGACCCCTGAGAACTGCAAGGAGTTTGTACTCCAAAACAGTGATCACGGCGGAGCTGATGTTGTTCTGGAAGTGGCGGGGGCTGAAGATAGTTTCCGGATGGCGTGGGACTGTGCCCGTCCCAATGCGATAGTCACGATTGTGGCTCTTTACGACAAACCTCTGCTTTTTCCTTTGCCTGAGATGTATGGCAAGAACTTGATTTTCAAAACAGGAGGTGTAGACGGCTGTGACTGTGCTGAGATCCTCAGTCTGATTGAACAGGGAAAGATTGATACCACTCCTCTTATTACCCATCGCTGTTCGTTGAACGAGATTGAGGAGGCATATCGTATCTTTGAAAACAAGCTGGACGGCGTCATCAAGGTAGCGATTGTATGTCAAACCGAAAGTAATAAATAAGAATATGCCTGTTGTCGAAATATCCTCTTTGTCTCATCCCGGAGTTGAGATATTCTGTACTCTTACCGAGGCTCAGTTACGCAATCGTATCGAGCCTGACAAGGGTATTTTTATTGTAGAAAGCCCAAAAGTCATAGAGAGAGCTCTGGACGCCGGTTATGAACCTTTAGCCATTTTGTGTGAGCATAAACATATCACTGGCGATGCCTCCGACATCATTGAACGTTGTGGCAATGTGCCTGTCTATACGGGTGGCAGGGAGCTGCTTGCTACATTGACCGGTTATGTTCTGACACGTGGTGTTCTTTGTGCCATGCGTCGTCCTGTGGTGCGCAGTATGGCAGAAGTCTGTCGGGAAGCTCGGCGCATCGTCGTGATCGACGGTGTTGTTGATACAACCAACATCGGTGCTATTTTCCGTTCGGCAGCCGCCCTGGGAATTGATGCCGTACTACTGACACGTAACTCTTGTGACCCGTTGAACCGTCGTGCGGTCAGAGTATCGATGGGAACGGTCTTCCTTGTACCATGGACTTGGATGGACGGTTCTCTCAGCGACTTGGGCAAGTTGGGCTTCCGTACAGCTGCCATGGCACTCACGGACAACTCTGTTTCCATTGATGATCCTGTCCTGGCAACCGAACCCAGATTGGCTATCGTGATGGGTACCGAAGGGGACGGACTTTCGCCGGAAACGATTGCCGAAGCTGACTATGTAGTCCGTATTCCTATGTCGCACGGCGTCGATTCACTCAATGTAGCCGCTGCGGCTGCCGTAGCTTTCTGGCAGCTTCGTGCTCGATAGTTCTCATAAGGATCCTTTTTATTGTCGGGACATAAGTTCCGCAAATTGATCGAGTGACTGGACATTATATTTCTCAATGAGATCAATGCATTGTTGAAGATAATCTTCATCCACTTTTACTCCATTCCATTGGTACCATCGTTTTACCATCTCAATACCTGCATTATGCTTCTTGGCAACATTCCAAATCGTGACGAGATCATCCTTTTGTTTTCTTGATTTTAACCGTTTCAGCTCAAGTGCCCCTTTGTAGATTTTGATTTCCTCATCATAGATGAGCTGTTTCTTTAGCGTCAGTTCATCATCTCCCAGAAAAGTGACATGGGTCATGAGTTTTAGTCCTTCGCTGAAATCGGCTACAGCGATACCATGGTCGGAAACGATGAAATAGCCGCCATTATTCTTGCGAGTATACAAGACTTGCGGATTGTTATACACAAAGTATTCGAATATGTTTTCCCCTTTGCGGTCTATTTGATAATGATCGATGTAGCGCTCTTTATATCGTTGCATGAAATGTGCTGTGTAATGCATCACCCTATCGCGGGACTTGAACCCCGTCATTTGGATATAGCCATTGCTTGAAGTGCCGATAATGGGGGCATAAGCCTGAAATCCTACGCCTTGCATATATGAATTGTGTTTTCCCACTACTGTCCACACATTTCTTCGGGTGGTGGTGAGGGTTATACGCTGGGTCGCCAAAGGATATGGCAGCATGTTCTTTGTTTTCTTACGAACCTTATCCATGAACATATTTGCTTTGGTCGATATTTCGATGAGGTCCTTATGCACTTCGGCATACAGTTCCTCGTGAGTCATACTTGTCAGATACATATTTGTGTTTTTGAATTGAGACAAAGGTAGTGGTTATCTTCAGAATTGACATCATTGTCGGATGGCTTTTTGCGGATGATGCCGAAAATAAATACTTTATTCTTTTTAGAACCTGTACGCTCTCATATCCATTATTTTGTGCTCCACCATTAATGCTATGGATACATTAGGTCTTTCAAAAGTAACATCATTGTTCATCCTGACTTTAATAGAAAGAGACGAGAGTAGTTTAATGAGACTGAAGCTATGTGTTAATTGTATAGGTTCAGTCCTAAATTTTATATGAGTAGGATTCTTTTTATTCAACAAAATAGAGAACTAAGATTCTTTAGGCTTCTTATAATGTTCATTTATCATTCTACTAACTTCGTCCATTGATATTTCTCCCTCTATATGTTTACGAGCTGTGTCTATGAGAAAATTTGATACACGCAGATTATCGACAGTTTGTAAGCCTATGGAAGCTCTCCATAATTTGGCTCGTTCACGTTTCTCCTAATCTGTATCATTTAAATATTCATCAAATATGTGCATGTTCTTATCATCTTTTTGATTTTCACGTTATAAGTTGGGGTTCATGTAGCTACAAAAGTACAAAAACAATCCTGATATTGAATATAATTCACTACATTTGCATTATAAAATCGTATCAAACAATGAAGCTAAATAGACTAAAGGCAGTTCTTTTGGAAAAAGGTATCTCTCAGACGTGGTTGGCGAAACAGCTTGATATGAGTTTTAGTATGGTCAATGCCTATGCTTGCAATCGGATTCAACCTAATTTGCAGACACTTCAACAGTTTGCATCGATATTGCAGGTAGATTTGAAGGACTTAATAACCGATAAAAAAGATAGGTAATAATATACAAGCCTTTCTGATGTTATTATTGAGTTTAATTGATTAGAATATAAAAATAAGCAATAAGATGGCAAACTTAAATATTGAACAGAAAAAGGTGAAAAGCCTTTTTCAAGAATCGAAATACAACTTCCTTATACCTGATTACCAACGCCCATATGCGTGGGGTGAGATGGAGTGTAAAACTTTATGGGATGATTTGTTTTCGTTCTCTTTCCCAAATGATGACTGTGACCAATTTATTGACGATGAAGAGTATTTCCTTGGTCCTATAGTAACATTTAAGAATAGAAACCAAATGGAGGTAATTGATGGGCAGCAACGTTTAACGACACTTATGCTTTTGTTAAGGGCTTTTTATAATAAACTAGGTAGTATGAAAGACCCTCGCTCAAAACGGATGAAGGAGGATATTGAAAAATGTATTTGGAGAGCTAATGAATTTGGAGAGTTTGAAACATCTGCTCTGAAAATCAATTCACAGGTTGCTACGGATGAAGATAAAGAAGAGTTTATTGCAATATTGAAAGATGGACAAGGAATTGGCAAAAAAAGTCGTTACGCAAAGAATTTCAATTTCTTCGTTGAAAAGATAGATGTTTTTTTAAGTAATTATCCATCGTATTTTGCATATTTCCCGGCACGAGTGTTAAATAACTGTGTGCTTTTACCAATAGAGGCGGAATCACAAAATACAGCATTAAGAATTTTCTCAACCTTGAATGATAGAGGGAAACCTCTCTCTGATGCGGATATTTTTAAGGCACAACTTTATAAGTATTATTCATCATTTAGTAAAAAAGATGAGTTTATAGAAACGTGGAAAAATCTAGATAAGATTACTAGCGAAGTGTTTCATCCAATTTATGGTACACCATTAGATGAATTGTTTACAAGATATATGTATTATGAGCGAGCACTTGCAGAGATAAAATCATCAACAACAGAAGCTTTGCGCAAGTTTTATGAAGGAGATGGCAGTTATCCTCTTTTGCATCAGCCAAAGACATTGAGTAATCTTGTAAGCCTTGCCAAATTTTGGCAAGATGTTAACAATCAGGAGACAGAACGTTTCTCAGATAAAGTCCTAAAGCGTTTGTTCGTACTTAGTTATGCTCCTAATGGAATGTGGACGTATATCACTTCTGTGTATTTTATGTACCATCGTAATGAAAATGATGAAATAGAAGAAAATGCTTTTTGTCGTTTCTTGGATTGTATAACAGCTTTCATATGGGCTTATGCTATAACTAATCCAGGTGTTAACTCTTTGCGTACTCCTGTATATGCAGAAATGGTTAAGATAATCAGAGGAGAAGATGTAACATTCTCAGATTTCAAATTTTCAGAAGAACGTTATCGTGCGCAAATAACAAATTATGCATTCAATAATAGTCGTGCGATTACAAAATCAATGATTACTTGGTGGGCTTTTCAATATGATAATCAATCATTATTGTCATTGGAAACCAAATTCGATATAGAACATATATATGCACGAAACAGACTGGATAAAGAAAAAGGTTTATCAAATCCTCAGAATGTAGAAATACTTGGAAATAAGGTTCTTCTTGAAAAAAGATTGAATATCAGAGCTTCCGACTATCGCTTTGTAGATAAAGTAAAATATTATAAAGGTTTTACCACTGCTAATGGTCAGGAAAAGAATGGCTCTCAAATTGTAGAATTGGCGGAGATAAGTAATTCATATAGTGATTTTACTGAAACTGATATTATTAATCGTAATTCTAAAATAATTGATTCGTTTGTGAATTTCCTTAGAGCGAATCAATTATTGAAAGAGTAAAGTTATAGCTTTGAATATCAATTTGTTTTTTAGCATAAACTTCTGATAATATATATTATTAAGAATATGACTCCTGAAGAAAAAGCAAGAATAAAGATAGACCAGTGGTTTGCCGATGCAGCATGTGTACATCGTTGATTATCAATAGTATAGCGCTCTAAAAGGTACAACCGGTAGGTTGGCAAGTGTTTGAGAATGTGTAAGTTAGTGATTTTTAGCACCATTCTCGGCTTGTACCTCCATTTTGGAAAGTAAAAGTAAGTGTAATTTCTTGAATATCAAAATGTGCGGTACAAAAACTTGTGAAAAATGCCGTTTTTTGATGAGAAAAGGTACAAAAATGGCTCTTAACAAGGGAGGTATTATGATTATTTTGCGAAGTACTCAGTCTTCAACCAATAGGCATAAATCGGGTCCTGGAACGAGATTTCACCAGCCTTGTTATCCAATATATCATTCTTGATAAGGGCAGCCTTTGAGCGGAATGTTGAGGTCGTTGAAGCGATTTGATAGCGATGCATCACTTCGGGCGAACTGATGGTCTTTTCTACGGCTATAAGGGCTTTGAGATAGTTCAGTTGCTGCATGGTCAATGTTTCGGTGATTGTTACAAACAACAGACTTATGTGACAGCGGTCGCTATTTTTTAAGATTGCCTTAGCAGTAATAATTTGAACAGAAAAGGAAGTGTTATTTCCTTTTCTGTTCAAATTATTGCTTTGTTTCTATAAACAATATATTGTTTGTTATCTGTAAAATATCAGCCTTATGAATAATATAGTAGCATTTAATATCTCCAACGCCCAATAATGTGAACAAAGCAGATTTCAACAGGGATAAATTCAAAAATTTATCTCCGTAACACATCATAAAATAAAGTAAAACTGCTATATTTGCATATTATATGATATGTTGAGCTATGACAAAAAGTACAATGGGTACCAAGTTGCCAAGAAAATTGGAGCAGAAGATGCAGATAGTAGGTGAGCAGATCAAGCTGGCCAGACTACGCAGGAATCTTAGTATTGCCCAAGTCGCCGAACGTGCCACCTGTTCACCTCTGACGGTTTCACGCATAGAGAAAGGTGTACCAACGGTGGCAATAGGCATTTATCTTAGGGTGCTTTATGCGCTTCAGTTAGATGATGATATTCTTCTGCTTGCAAAAGAAGATGCAATGGGAAAAGCATTACAGGATTTAAGTCTTAAACAAAGGGGAAGGGCATCAAAAAAAGAATAAGGTATGAAAAGACTCTATGTATTTGCTGATTTTGATTGGTTGAAAGAACCAAGACTAATTGGAGAGCTGAGTTACGAATCCCTTCGTGGCTCTGACAGCTATGGATTTTGCTATAATGATGAATGGCTCAAGGACTATGGAAGTCTGTTTCTTAGTGATGACTTGAACAACTATCCCGGTCAGCAATACACGGCTCTCGGCAAGGATATTTTCGGATGCTTTTCTGATGCTCTTCCAGACAGGTGGGGACGTACATTGATAAATCGTAGGGAACAGATTTTGGCAAAGGATGAAAAACGTCCGGTGCGTCGGCTTTCTTCATTTGACTATCTTATCGGGATTGAGGACTTTTCTCGTATGGGAGGTTTCCGTTTCAAAGAATCCATAGATGGGGAGTATATTAATGCAAGTGAAAGCTTGCATATTCCTCCATTAACAGACATTCGTGAGTTGATTGCAGCCAGTTCTGAAATAGAAAAAAGCGAAGAAGAGGACCAACTTCCTGAAATGCGATGGATTGCACAGTTGGTGCAGCCAGGTTCTTCTCTTGGTGGAGCACGTCCAAAAGCTAGTGTGATTGATGAAAACAAGAATCTTTGTATAGCAAAGTTTCCGTCCCGTAAGGATGATTATGATGCAGGTCTTTGGGAGCATTTTTCTCATCTTTTGGCCAAAAACGCTGGGATCAATGCTGCGGAAACAAGAATAATCTCCACAAATGATAAATATCATACTTTTCTTTCCAGACGATTTGACAGACGAGAAGATGGTAAACGTATACACTTTGCTTCAGCCATGACACTTTTGGGGTTGAATGATGGAGCTAATGCTAATACAGGTAATGGTTATTTGGATATTGTTGATTTTATCATTCAAAACTGTACCAATGTGGAAGATAATCTGAAAGAGCTGTATCGTAGGGTGGCATTCAATATTTGTATCGGTAACACAGATGACCATTTTCGTAATCATGGTTTCCTTCTGACAGCCAAGGGATGGACTCTGTCACCGGCATATGACATGAATCCTACCTTAAACGAATATCAGAGTCTGCTGATTAACAACTATACCAATAAATCGGATCTGAAAGAATTGTTGGATTCTTGTGAAGAGTATATGCTTCCGAAAGAGACTGCCGGGCAAATCATCGGTGAGGTGTTGAATGCAGTTAAGGAATGGAGAACATTAGCCACGAAATTGGGAATTGCGAAAAGCGAGCAGGAACGTTTTGCAGCGGTTTTTGAGAAGCAAATACTATCTTATGATAGAAATAAAGAAAAATAGACAAAAAGATAGATACAAGGATAAAGTTATAAAGGCAGCTGTAAATCGTTGTTATTTATTGCTGACTTTATAAAAACAATAAGAACTATTATAAATTCGTTTTCCTAATACTCGATTTCGCTTTTTTGAAGATTATGTCTTTCATAGTACATGTCTCAAGCATTTACAATATGCATTGGCATATTAGAGTGTAAAACAGATTACTTAATCGCTCTCAAATCTGACAAGTATTTTTAGAGATAGTCAATTATCCATGTTTTCTAAGTTCTATTAATGCAAAAATAGATGAAATTATAAAATAATCATCGAAAATTTATCAAAGAATTTGCTTTTTATGCAAATTGATTTGGAGCTGTTCTCCTTAAAATAGATTACTTTTGCAGTATAATAATTAGTAAAGAATAACAAGTTGAAACAATAAATAGAAGTCATGACTGAAATTGAATTCAAATGGTTAACTGAACCTCTCGCTGTTTTACTAACAGGTAAAGGGGTGTTTATTGTGAGCATTGTAATAGCTGTAATTTTTGGATTTATATACTATAAGAATAGATCTAGACAGTTGCTGAATAGCTTACCAGGACTGTTTACATCTTTAGGTCTTTTGGGAACATTCGTGGCTATCTGTAATTCATTAGGCGACATCAACCAGGATACACTTGAAATAGATACCATAATTCGAAATTTGGTACCTGCCTTTACATCTTCTATCGCAGGTCTTATTTCTGCGTTTATCGCAACAGCAGGATGTAAGATATGGTATTCATATGAAGACCGGAAATTGGAAAAGAAAATTAACCTACAAACACCTGAAGAGTGTTTGTATAATCTTACCCTGTTGTCAACTACAACAAATGAATCTCTATCAAGGATTTCACAGCAACTTGTAGAACAAAGTGCCAAAAATGAAGTATATAATGAACGACTCAATACTACTATTAGCCAGCAAAGTAAGATTCTTGAGCAATTTATCAATGACTTTGTAAAGAGAATGGATGATATCTTTACTAAGATGCATGGTCAGATTGAACAGAATATTAAGGACTTTGGTGAAGAGCAGTTCAAGAAATGTGCAGATACTCTTGAGGCTTTGACAGATAAAATGTCTTCACTCTCTACAGGTCTGCTTGAAGAGCAAAAGACTAATGTCCAGCAAATGATTGCAGGGACCAATACAGAGTTACAGTCTGTATCTAACAATGTGACAGAACAAATCACATCACTCTGTACTCAAATGACTTCTGCATTGGCTAATTTACGTTCTAGCCAGGATGAAAAATTGACTTCTATCGTTGAAAACTATAATGCTTTGTCAGAGAAATTGGCTAATCAGAACTCAGATTTCGCTGAAAAGATGAATGCACAATTTAATGCTGAATATGAAAAGATTCAGGAACAAAGTACAAACAGCTTGCAACAGATGGTTGATTTGAAGGATGCTTATGCTGAAGTAAATCAAAAAATGCTTCAAAGCAGTACATCTATGAATCGTGAAGTAAGTGCTGAATTACGCAATTCTCTTTCTACATTCGTAACGGACTTGCAGAAGACTGTTACTGATGAAGTTAATGCCCTCAGTTCAGCAATTGTCACAAATGTAGAAGCATTAGAAAAGAGTTATGCATACATCAGTGATCATGTCCGAAATATTAAGGGCAACTATGAGAGTGCAGCTCAAGCATATATTGATGCCGTAAATAATGCTCATAGGATGAATGAGAGTCAAGAAAATATGCTTTCGACCATTAATGATAGCATGAAGCATGTTGTCCACACAAATGAAAAAGTGGATGAAGTCATTGCTGTAATGGAAGAAAGGCAAGAACGTATAGAGAACCTGATTTCTCACATCAATGAAATCAGCACAACAATTGAGACTCTTCAGAAACTTGAAAGTCAACTTAATAGAATCACCAACAAATGAGTAAGTTGAATTTTAAAAACGAAGGTGACGAGCATAATTTCTGGCAGAATTATACAGATTTAATGTCAGGGTTTCTGGTTGTTTTTATCATAACCAGTCTTGTTGCATGGTATGGCTACATTAAGGTGACAGGGGCTATTGGTGGTGATGGTGGTAGTATAAAAGTCACCATTGAACAATCAAGAATGATTCGAGAGTTCAACGAAGCACAAAAGTCATTGGTAAGTGAGTATTTCCATTATAATGAGCAATATCAAAGATTTGAGTGTAAATCAGATATAATGTTTGAACCTAATTTGTCAAATATCCCGGCTGATAAAGAAGAAATTTTTATAGAAGCGGGAAAAGAGTTGGTTAACAAAATTTTGTCCAAATTTAAAGAGTCTGTAAACATCTCTTTCAAAATCATAATAGAAGGACGAGCAGCCAGACATTTGAACAAAGGTTCCAAGGAAGCAAATGAAGCAGCGGATAGAGCTGTATGGCACACAATGGAAATTCGTAGCTATGAACGTGCATTGAGCTTATATAATCTTTGGAATCAAAATGGGATAATTAAATCCATTCAAGAAATGAATGGAGAAGTGTTTATTTCTGGTTCGGGTTTTGGTGGTCAAGGTAGATATCCCAATACTCCAGGCCAAGAAGAACTCAACAAAACATTTATCATTCAAATCATCCCTTACATCAAATAAAGTAGAGGAATTATGAAAGTAAGAGACCTCAGACAATATATAAAATCAATTTCAAAAGGTAATGAAACCCTTGAACTAGTAGGTTCGAATAAAGAATACTTTTTGAATATGATGAGTGGGCAGGGACAAAAAGTCGATGCTCTCATAACAGGTGCAGCCAGTTTTGCAAATAATGCAAAAGAACAGTTGTTCTATGAATTTGTGCAGAATGCGTATGATGCAAGTGCAGATTTTTTATTCTTCTATGCTAATGAAGAGTTCTTGATAGTACTAAATAACGGAGAACCGTTCTTTACAGACCTCAATATTTTTGATCTTCCTGAAGGCGAAGAGCCTAGAGATGGTCAGTTATATAATTTTTTGGCAAAAGGTAAATCCTTGAAGTTAAACGATGATGACAAACTAGGTAAATATGGTCAAGGTTCCAAGTTGCTTTATACACTTTTGGCAGATATAAATCATAACGTCAATACAGAAGAACTTCTTAAAGATGCCATCATTAATAACAAAAAAGGACCATATCTTGTTAGTTGGCACAATATGTCCCAGTTGGATGCTTGGCTTATTAACGATGATGAGTGGATTCCTGCTCAAGCAGACGATGTAGAGAACCATATACTGTTTGCGAAAATTCTTATGAGCTATTATCCAATAGCACCAGGTCAAGATTTAGAAAGATTTAGCAATGAAGAAGCTCAAAGAGCAATTAAGGCATTCAATGAATTAGTTGATCCACCAAGAAATAAATCGTTCTTGACTAGGGGAACGGCTTTAATTATACCCTTAGGAAAGGGTAAGTATGATGCGATCATTGAAGAAAACAACCTTGAGAATGTTCGTGCACGTTTAGGCGTTTTTGCTTCTATTACAGCTGATCAAGAGCGTAATGTAGGCAAATCACTTAAACATATATATGTGATGGGTAAGGAAGTAGAGCAGCATCCTGTTAGTTCGTTATTTGTTGATTTTGTAGAAGAAGGGAATAAATTCTATTATCACTTTGCTTTCAATCCAATATTCGCTGAAAAAAATGTGGTTAACTTCTTTAAGGGATTGCCTATTCTACAAACAAAATATCGATTTGGTTTTATTTTGGACAGCCAGATTTTAGAGGTAGATGATAGCCGTCAGCGTATAAGCGATACAGAAAAAACTTGTGATCAATTGCGTCTTGCCTATACACATTTGGTTGATGAATTGAAGTCGCTTTTGGTTACAAATAGAGAAAAGTTTGATTATATCTATCAGTCCTTGATATCGTCACGCCCAGAAGATAACTCTGAAGATGAACAGAAGATCCGTAAAGCATTCTATGATGTTATTCGTCCATTCTTGAAGAAATATGCTTATACATCTGAGGGTACTTACGTACCTTTTGAACAAGTATGTGAGGAAGAAAAGGAAACGAATGTTTTATTGAAAGATATTGGTATAACTGATTTACATTGGATTGACAATGAAAGCAGAAAAAAATATTCTTTCCACTTTGATAAAAAGGTTCGTGTTTTACGTTTTGCTGAGATGCTTCAAATGGCAGACATGGAAAAATTGTCCGCATGGATAAAGTGTATGTCTAAGGAGGATTATAGACTATTCCATACCAATTGTCTTGATTGTATCTCAGATATTGAAACAATACAATTATTCCGTTCAAATGAGAATAATTTATATTCATGGGGGGAATTGAAGTCCGATATCAATGTTTACTATATGGCTCAGACGACACAACCAATATTTGTAGGTCAAGAGTATATAGTAGAACCTATGTGTGAGGAATATGATGAAGATGATTATTCAAATCTTTTCGGTAAGATAAAAGCAAATCTTGCAGAATTGAGAGAAACTTCTATGGGCAGAG
Source organism: Bacteroides sp. B1-V-101 (assembly GCF_023656585.1). NCBI lineage: Bacteria > Pseudomonadati > Bacteroidota > Bacteroidia > Bacteroidales > Bacteroidaceae > Bacteroides > Bacteroides sp. B1-V-101. The sequence goes on from NZ_JAMOKH010000064.1 coordinate 15,764, forward strand.
ATGCTGTATGTCAAACGCTCTGTATGATTGCTGAAAATGAATCTGATTACGAAGATGAAATTATAAATGGAATCACTGTTTTTCAGAACTGGCGTGGTGATTATTTGCCATTCTCTGAACTGTTTGAAGAGCGTTTGGACGGGACTATTTTGTTTGACAATTTCCGCATCAAAGGTAGCATACCTGAATGTATTAAACAGCGAGATTGGCTTATTGACAAACAAGGCGACAATACTGCACTATGGAATTGGATCGTAAATCATTTCGATGATATAAAGCAAGAAGATGGCTGGGGCGACAACACAGATGCATATCTAAGAGATATACAGAATGCTTACAAGGTAGGTGGAACATCTGTTGCAGGTTCATTACTTAGATTATATCTTGACAAGGATGGTAAACCTACAGATGAATCATGTCAGAATGTAGAAAACTTCGATAAGTTATCTGAATCAGAATATGAAAAGCTTCAAGCTTCATATTCTGATTATAATTTTGTGCCATATAAGTACGAAAAGGTATTGAGTTCTGCACCATTCATGATGAATACCTTATATGTCTACGACTTGATTGACCCTAATCAGTTTATAGACTTTGATACATTGGCTATTTTGTCGAAGATATCATCTGATGGATTCTTGCTTAAATACAGGGTTACAGGTAATGATAATAGCTTTATAGTTCAGGCCCTTAATGGTGGGAAAAACTATACTAATGACCTTGACACGGATTTGAGAAGTGCTTTGTTAGAGATAGGTTTTTACTATATACCTCAAAAGGTACAAACTCTTATTCCATCAGATACAAATGCTTTCAATATCACTCGTGACGACTTTGCAAATTCTGTTGTAGATAAGATTTCAGATAAGAATCTAATATTCCCCCTTATCAGAAATTGTAACTCTGCTGTTGTGGAACATTATATCAATTCGTTGTCTATAATATCTATCGACCATAAGATTACAGATTCTGATATTCGTTGGCAGATTATTAAATTTGCCGTGTCACGTGATACTGAAGAGAATGAATTTAGAAAAACCATATTTAATTGTATCAGACATAATAATGAAGGACTTCCAGAGACAATAAAGGATAGTGTTTTCATTGCTTATGATCATGAGTATAGTCTGTATGCCTTAAATGGTGATTATCAAGAAGAGAATGAACATATCGATTCATTTCTGGATTGTCTTCCTTCAGATAATGATGCAGAGTGGTTTAAGGAACAATTTTATGGAGACAAGAAGGAGAACGTTTCTTGCAAAGAAATCTATGACGAGATAAAAGATAAACATCTCACAATAGAACAACTCCGCTTCTGTCTTGACTATTCACTTAATGATGAGCCTGATTATTACAATCTTGAAATAGGTAAAGAAGAGAGTCTTAGCGAGGCTTTGACAATGATTAAGACTAACCAGTATAGAGGGTTTGATGAGTATTTCAAGATTTCTGATTTTGATTCAGAGACCCAAGTATTTGCAGAGCAATCTTTACTTAATGACGAAGAAAAGCTTCCCAACGAAATGCAGAAATGGTTGGAACAGAATGTTGATGCTATCAATTTGTTTGAAAATATCAGAACCGACAGTGAATCATACATTTCTGTAAGAAGACTCATTCGTGATAACGAAGAAGCTATAGCTATTCCTGATTTTGAAGACCCAGATAAAACTGAATCAACAATAAACTGGTTGTTGAATGCTGAACTTATATACGTTTATGGTGATAATGCCTACAAGAATATAAAACGTATAATCGATAGACTACCAGAAGGCATTGTCAACATGGTATTCTTAAGGTATACTGGCAATGTCGAATGTCGTGATAAGTCACTTGACTCTATTTGCCCTACATTTACTCTTGAAGAATATGATAAAGAATCATGTTTCTTATCTATTTATTCTTGGACACCAATATTCTTGGATATGTTGATGAATGACAAGAAGGTGCAGAATTTCTTTGTAAATGAAGTTGTGTTTGCTTATGAAGGATTAGAATTACTTTCTAAACATAAACTACATAAATCTCCTAAACTAGAGGTTTCTGTTAAGGCTCATGAAGGAGATTATAATGAAATTGCAACAGAACCATATCAGATTTGGAAGAATATGCCCGAATCTAGAGGTATCTTGATTAAAACATCAAAGAAACCTATTGGTATAAACTTTACAATGCTCAAAAATAGGGAACAGGTTTTCTCAAAAGCAATAGATAACAAGGAATTTGGTTATGACACTAATGGTTTGGTAGTTGTTCAATATCCTAATGCAGAAAAAATCTCTGCAATAAAGATGATAGAGAAACATATTGCCGATATGGAGTTCTTCCAGCAACCTTTTATTGTATTGCAAGGACTATATGTAGACCAATTGGAAAAACTTGAGCAAATTGCAGAAGAAAAAGGAATAGATATCACTACGATAGTTCAAACTTTAGAAAAATCAATTAGTAATACAGGTGATAATGATGCGAACTTAAAGGTCGATGAAGATAAACTTGACAATATTAAAGAGTTGGCTGAATCATTTGATGCAGATGAATTGATGGAACTTGCTGATAAGAAAGACATGATATTAGAAATTCTTCATGAAATGCAAGAGGTTGATGATGAAACTCAAGAGTCGCAAGTTCGTCAAACAATTGGATATATTGGTGAACTTATTTATGAGCAATATCTATTGGCTCAAGGTAAGGATTATAAGTATGCTGCAATAGAAGGTATTGGAGATTATGACTTCCATAATATTACAGACAGGATTTATGTCGATGTTAAAACAACATTGTATAGTCTTAAAGATGGTACTGCTCCATTCTATTTACATAAATCTCAAAATACTTTTATGCAAAAGCATCCCAATGAGAAATACCATATAGTTCGAATATCATTAAACGACTTGGATTTGCAGAAATCGTATGAAAGAATAAGAGATATTTATGGTAAAGAAGCAAATCCTATGATTGACGAAAGACTCAAAGAGGATTGTTTGAAAATAGCCAAGAAGTATTGGAGAGGCGCAAAGATTGAACAATTCGATGCATTGTCACCAGAATATTCTATTAAGATAGAAAAGAAGTAAGATGAAAAATAGTATAACTCCTGCTCAACAACTTTATTATGCATGGGATTTATCGCATAAGAAATCGACCAGTGACGATAGTCGATTTACTGGCGTATTGTCAGAAGCTAAAGTTGATATGAATCCTCACCAAGTTGAAGCAGCTTTGTTTGCATTCAAATCTCCACTAAGTAAAGGTGCTATTTTAGCGGACGAGGTTGGTTTGGGTAAAACTATTGAAGCTGGCATTATTCTTTCAGAACTATGGGCAGAACATAAGAGGCGAATTATTATTGTTGTTCCTGCATCTCTGAGAAACCAGTGGAATCTGGAATTGATGGAGAAATTTTACTTACCATCAGTGATTCTCGAAAATGAAAGCTATAAGGAAATTAAGGAGTTGGACACTAATTTCTTTGAAGATGGTAGACATATCATAATCTGCTCATATAATTTCGCAATAAAGCATTCAGAAAAACTTCAGTTGGTTGATTGGGATTTGGTCGTATTTGACGAAGCTCACAAAATGCGTAATGTTTACAAAAAGGGTAATATCATTGGTAACACAATGATGAATACCTTTAAGCATTATAAAAAGATCTTGTTAACTGCAACGCCATTACAGAACAACCTAAAGGAACTATATGGCTTAATAAGCATTATAGATCCACATTTCTTTTCTACAGTTGATTCGTTTAATGAGCAGTACAATATGATTACTACCAGAGACTCTGCTAAGTTTGGAGAACTCAAAGGTAGACTGTCTCATATTGTACATAGAACACTGCGTCAACAGGTCAAAGAATATGTCAACTACACTAAGAGAACTGCATTTGTACAAGAATATGAAGCTTCTCCTGAAGAAGTACAATTGTATGAAAATATAAGCGAATACCTTCAAAGGCCAGGAACATATGGCATTCCTGAGAAGGTAAGACCTATGTTGTCATTAATTGTCAGAAAGATAATGTCTTCTTCTGCATATGCGTTAAGTTTTACTTTACAGCGTTTTGTTGAAAGACTAGAACATTACAAAGTTACTGGTGAATTGTTATCGGCCATGTCAACGGTAGAAAACGACTACGAAGTAACACTCGATGAAGAGAAAGACGAAATCAACGAAGGACTGAATCCTGCTATTTCCGATGCGATTGATTTGGAGATAGCTGAACTACGTATGTATCAGGAACAGGCAAAGTCTATTGTAAATGAGACTAAGGCAAAGCAATTACTCGTTGCTCTAGAAAAGACATTCCATAAAAATGAGATGCTTGGAGCACCCAAAAAGGCTTTAATTTTTACTGAAAGTCGTGGAACTCAAGAGTATTTAAAATCTTTCCTTCAGAATAACGGATACCAAGGAAAAGTCGTTTGCTTTAATGGCTCAAACAATGATGATGATTCTAAATCCATCTATCGAAAATGGCTATCTCTATATGCAGGTTCTAAACGTATATCAGGAAGAACAATTATAGATAGAAAACAAGCATTGGTTGACCATTTTAGGACAGATGCCGAAATCATGATTGCAACAGAATCAGGTGCTGAAGGTATCAACCTGCAATTCTGCTCACTTCTTGTCAACTATGACATGCCTTGGAATCCTCAAAGAATAGAACAGCGAATAGGACGTTGCCACAGATATGGACAAAAATTCGATGTGGTTGTAGTGAATTTTGTAAATCAGTTGAATTACGCAGACTGTAGAGTCTATGAATTGCTGAATGAAAAGTTTAATCTTTTTGAAGGCGTATTTGGTAGTAGTGACGAAGTCTTAGGCTCATTGGAGTCTGGAGTTGATTTTGAGAAGAAGCTTAATCATATTTACCAAACTTGTCGTACAGAAAGAGAAATTGAGGCTGCATTTAATCAACTTCAGTCTGAATTGGAAGAGATTATACAACAACGAATTAAAGATACCAAAAAGTCTTTACTTGAAAATTTTGATGAAGAGGTTGTTGATAAGCTGAAGATTCGACAAAGCGAAGATCGTGATAGAGTAAATTCTTATAATCGTCATTTTTGGCGACTAGCTAAGAGTGTTTTGAAAGATTCAATTACTGACATTGATAATGAAAATCTTACTTTTGTTTTACCTGTATCACTAAAAAGCAATATACCTTCTGGTACTTACATATTAAACAAAGATCATGGAGATTTTCATCAGTTAAGAGTAACGCGTCCTCTTGGCGAATATATTATAAGCAGAGCATTAGAGACCCCTGTTCCTGATGCTAGTATTGAATTTGAAGTAGACAATTTATCCTCTAGACAAGTTTTGCTGGAAAAGTATAAGGGAAAATCAGGTGTAGCTGTCGTATATAAAGTAAAGGCTTACAATGAATTAGATTCACATGAACATCTTCTTTTCTGTAGCAAAACTGATGATGGAGAGAATCTTTCACCAGATTTTCTTAAAAAATTGTTTGAAGCAAACGCTATTAACGAATCGAAATGGTCTGGAGACAATGTTGAAGAGCAGCTGACCGAATCATATGAGCAACAATTGTATGACTTGAAACATGATGTTTATAGCAGATCTGAAGAATACGTTAGTTTTGAGATTGATAAGTACCAAGCTTGGGCAGAAGATCAAGTTTACTCACTAGAGAATGAAGTTATTGCTCTTCGCAAGGAAGATGAAGCCTTGAAAAGACAAATTCGTAAAGAACGAAATGCAAAATTGAAACTTGAACTTCAGGAGAACGAAGCTAAAATAGCAAAGCAATTACGTCAGAAACAACGCCAACTGTTCGATATGGAAGATGAATGTGCGGATAAAGTTGATGCTATGACTGTAAAACTTCGAGTCGCCATGACAAACCATTATGATACATCCACTTTTATGCGTTTTAGATGGCATATTAAATAACTAAAGGCTTCCCAAACAGAGAAGTCAATAAAGATAAAGATTGAAGTAGCTACTTGTCCACCGTTGAACTTCAAGACAAAATAAAAGCTATTGCTTCAGCCACATTCATATATGCCCCGCTGTTTCACACTTCCAGCCCTGTTTGCAGGCAAGATGCAATGTAAGCCCCCGATAAAGTACCCGTATAAAAAAGAATCGCTATAGCAAATCGAACAAAGCTATAGTGATTCTGTATTTATATTCTTGTTTTTCGTTAGAGTATTATTAGAGTTCTTTGGAG
>NZ_JAMOKH010000065.1:0-18890 GCF_023656585.1 Bacteroides sp. B1-V-101
GCATTATGAGCCCAATGACCGGCGAAGTCATCAGTGCATAATTGGTTCTCCGGGTCCTGTCCAAACCGTAGATATCCTGTCTAATATTCTATAAATAAGAAAGTTACATCGATTGATATTGTATTTGTGTTGTAAAAAGAAGATTTTTCTTATGTTTCCAATTGTTTTTTTATCAAGAAAATAGAGGAGTAATTTAGTTATAGTTCAAATTGGATATATTTAAGTATAATCTTACAAATGAGATTAATGCTGACTATGACATTTTTAATTATGATAATAGGGGAAAATAAGTAATTGAACTATTTTATTAATTTGGGCAAAATGTTTAAAAGATACTTATAGCAGAAGTCTAATGGAATTGAAATTTTGAAGAAATAGATTTTTGTGGTAGAAAAATAAAAGTGCTACTTGAAATAAATGGTTAGATTCTTTTGAATTTGCTGCTATTTACTAATTGCATATTTATAGGAATACTCCTCATTCTTATTCATATAACATTCATGCTTTATAGAAATAGATTTTCTCTTAATGTGGGAAAATCTATTTCTATAAAGTTAAAGAGGTATTCCTGTAAATACCAACCAAGATTATTCTAGCCTGGCTATCCCCTCCATCAGCGAAGCCCCGCTTACTTGTGCTCCCATTGAAGCTGGTTCACTGGATTTCCACATTTCACCCCACCAATAGTTGCAATACATCGCTGGGTAAGCCGCATGATTCAAATTCATGCGCAAAGTTTCAGCATTATTTTTCAGAAAGGTTATCAAATGTTTGCCTATAGAACCAGATGCCTCGTCTAATGCAAGGTTCACTGCATATGGAATATAAACAGACTTAAAAATACTTTGGTCCATACTGCTGCCTTCGTCACGTAAAATGCCATTTCGTAAGCAACGATCGCTTGTAGCGGCATAGTTGATCACTTGTTTTGCTTTGTCCATGTATTTACTTTCTTGTGTGATATGGTATAGTTGGCGACAGGCTTCTCCAAATGTTCCCTGTGTATAAGTCAGAGGTGGTTCCTCCACTCGTCCATCGGCATTGTACGAATTGTTGATCACATACTCGTACAACTTCTTTGCATCAGATAAATAATTTCCATCTCCATATCGTTGATAGAGTTTAGCAGCTACCAGACAACCTGGAGAATTAGTGCAAGCATTACGGTCGTTTTGGGTGGTATTCCATGGAAGTCCCGTACCTTTATCATCTGTCCATGCTCGAGTAATAATGTATTTGTCGTATACAATTTTAGCGGTTTGCGCAAATTTTTCATCGCCTGTTGCCTCGGAGAGATGTATCAGAGTAAGGCAAATCCAGCACATGTCATCAGTAAAGTCATTTAGGAAGCCGGTTTCATCTGATGGATTACGGTGGTAATTGTTAGCGTGGTTGGCATACCAGCGTTCAAAATAAGTGCGGTAAGTAGCAGCCAATTGCGTATTTGTGTCTTTAATACGTTTATAAGAGTAAATCACTACATCCATAGCATGCGCTTGTTGCCAGTAGATATAAGCCGATTCGTTCGATATATCTTTGGGTGTACTCCAAAATGTACCTTTACTTTTATTCATGAATTGCTCTATTAAGACATATGTGCAACTGTCGGCAAGAGTTGCCCAAGAAAAAGGAACAGTGGTTTCAGCAGGTGTAGCAATTACTGTTACTGCTGACGAACGATGACCATAGTTATCTATTGCTATGGCAGAAATTTCATATGTTCCGTACTGTGGCAATTGGAATGTATAGTTTCCTGTTTTCCCAGCTGCTCCTTGAATAATTTGTTTCCCGTTATGTGTATCGCCATTCTTTTGCAAATAAGAAAGTTCTACACCGAGTAAATTAGGGGTATTCGGATTTTGCCATGTGATCAGTAGTTGATTAGCGATTTGTGTAGATTTTGCCTCCAAGTTAGTTACTGGAGAAACTGTTATTTCAGGTTCCTTGTTCCTTTCATCATTTGCCTCCGAGTAATTATCGTTTCCTCCTTCCCCGCAGGAGATAAACAGGAATATTAAGCAAATTATGAATTGAAGTAAATAATAGGTCTGTGCGAATTGTTTCATAATATAAAGCTTTAGAAGTTATTAAAGATTGTTTCCAAATATTTCAGTCTTGCAATATACCAAGACTTTATGTATTCTGCTTCCTCTTCGGGATTAGCATATCCATACATGGAATATCCTGTCCACCGTTGGCGATCTCGTTCCAATGCACCTGATTCCACAATCTGTCTTTTATAGTAATCTACTTTAGAAGCCAGGTTTGCCGGGCTGAGAACATTATCTTTAACCGCCATCAGGCGTTCGTATATCTGGCGTTTGATATTGTTCGGGTTCTCGTTCATAATTCTCTCAAAGGGGCGGAAGTATTTGGAACCGGCATCATTACGGAGTATTAGCCCGTTGTCAAAACCAAGACCTTTTTCGGGATCAAGTTTGATGGTATCCCAAGTGCGTCCCAATGTACCATCCAAGTCCCAGGGCTGAATAATGAACTTGGGTAATAAAGTGAGATTTACATTGTATATACCCCAAAAAACATTTCGTCCTGTGTTATCATAAGCTGACAGCAGATTAATAAAGATAAAATAATCAATCAGAGAGGAAATATCCAGTCGCTCTTCATATTGGGCGGCAAATTCTTCTTTTGATGCTACAGCGAAGAACTGGATGAGATCAGAAAGATATTTAAATTCGATTTCACCCACCTCGTCCGGATAATCGGACTCAAAACCCTGCCATGTCTGTTTGGAGTTACTATATGGAGTATTGATTCCTTGTAGTTTACACTCATCCGTCCATTCCTTACCCTTATAGAGATAACCACCTTTCTTTTTCAGTTTCAACTGCTTACGATCGATACGATCGCTTAAAATATACAAACCATGGTAAGCTCCGTCCAAGATCATTTCGACAGGATAGCCATGTGTAGCATTCACAGCCTCGGGTTCTGTATTACTATAATATAAAGTGTTGAAATCGTTCCAAAGATCAAAACAAACACGATTACGCATTTTGCTACAATCTAGCCACATAGCATCCAGTATCCATGATTGATCTTCTCTCATGCCCAATAGTCTTGCGTCTTGATTTTCATTCGTTTGACGGTTTTTCAATTTAAAACTGAAAGACTTCTTGGCATAACGTAAAGCTCCTGCTCCACGAAACTCGATACCGGCATAGCTCTCAAATCGTAAGACAGAGTTGTTGGTGCGCCGTTTAGGATCAGTCAGCACTATGTCACACGGGCGTTTATTCTCATCCTCAATACCTTCAGGAGCAGAGATCTCAATCACGGGAACACCAGTTACAATCAATCGACAAGACCTGATTTTATCAATAGTATTGTTACCTGCTTCCATTTCTATATTTTGTCCGGGATTCAGGCTCAGTGCTATATTTTCGCCCGACTTAATTTTCTTATCTCCGATCTTGATAAAATCGACTCCGATGCCGCCAAACTCAACTTTGACCTTTGCAGGTTGTGCAGCATCCATATCTATAGGTAGATAATACGAATTGTTCACATAATCCACAGCTGTAGTTACTCCGTCGATAGTCAGATTCAACAAGCGAAGATAATCTTCTTCTCCCTCTATAGACGATTGCATAACGGTAATTCCTTTTTCTTCTTTTCCCGAGATGATTGCAATCCGTCCATTTCTTGGCAAACCGGAAGTATTTTCTTTAACTTTGATTCGAACCTTAGTGATACCTATCCCTCCGGAAGAAGGTGAGAGCGTCATCCAATCGCAATGTATACTTGATTGCCATGCGCCGCCTGAAGATACGTTGACTTCTTGTTCACCGCCTTCTATCGTCATTGCCACTTGATAAATGGATAGAGAAAATGGTAAAGTAGTGTATACATCGTTTTCCTTATCTGAAGAACAGGCTGCAAGCAGACTTAAAATCAATAAAGCCGGTAGTATTTTATAAAGATTCATAATACAGATCTAAAATTTAAATGTATATCCTGCGCCAATCACATGTCCATTTGCTTCATCCTCATCTGCATGGTTCTGATACAAATAGTAAAAATCAAGTCCGTGGTGTTTGCTCAACTTCCATTCTACACCTAAGGTCCAGCGTGTTTTGTCAATCGCCCCTTTATCGCTAAGCAAATGAGTCAATTCACACGAAGCGTAAGGAGTGAGACTACATTTAGGTATATTGTATGTTGCTTGCAGACGAGAACGAAGCACGTTCTTTCCTTTACCTTTCACGTATTCATCGTCTTTAAGACTACCATCGTCACCATCAAACTTTGATATAGACTGACTGGGGCGATAGGTATATTGCCAACGTTCCCGAAGTGAGAATGTGAATCTACTTAAACTCACTTTTCCCGTTAGTTGGAAATAGAAACGGTGTTTGGGTTGCCAATATTCAGGGATAACATTTCCTTTGTTTGTAATTTCAGAAGGGTGATTATAATAGATGTAAGTGTATGCTGTTGCGGCTTTCAGCCAGTTTGTTATTTTATATGCCATGCCTGCCGATCCCGACCAACGTCCCACTTCGCTTAACTTGTCACGTGAACGGAACTCTCCTTCCAGCGAAATATCAAAGTTCCGGAATAATCTTTTTTCCATCCCCACACTGGTCCATAGACCCAAATCGTCTTTTTGTGCTTGTAAAGCAAAAGATACAAGACAAAACAAACCTGCCAAAAAAAGTTTCTTATTCATTTCCACGTGGTATTTTGGTTAATGTATCAATCGTATTTATCTCATTTGTCATCGGTTCATAATAGATTTTAAGCATGGCGGCATCGTGAAGAAAGTCAATGTACCCAACTTCCACCCGAATAATTTTCAGTCCGGTACGCGCTTTAATATCTGCAATCAATTCTTGTTCACACGAGGATTTGATAAGTTCGATTCGATCGTAGAGTATCAGTTTACATGAAACATGCTTTAGCCACCGATTACTCTCACACAACCAGATACATAATACAAACAATAAATTAGCTCCTATTAGTCCGCCATAGTTTACTTCCACGCCCAACGCGTTTATTACTGATATGGCGATAATGGCAAACAGATAAGTCATCTCTCGTACAGGCATGGACTCAGTCCGATAACGGATGATACCGAAAATAGCAAATAAACCGAGAGCAAATCCTACCTTTAACTTTACACTACCCAGCAGAAATATCATCAAGAAAATGCTGATACTTATTAATGTGAAGGTGAAGTGATAATCTCTTCGCTTGCTCTTTGGATAATAGAAAAGGTGAATAATAATGCCTGTTACCAAGAAGTTGAAGCCAAAACGCAGCAATAACTGCAAAAAGTCACCACCGTCTATGAGTGGAGTTTCTATTATATCAAGAAAATCTAATTCATCCATATATAAGTATGTTTTTATATTGATTATTAATATACTCCCATTTTATTCAGCATGCGCAACTTTGGTTTCAGCCGATTGCATTTTAAATGTGATACTGTAAGTGCTGACCCTATACAATATTTGGAAAATCCGGAAGATTGTATATGTAGTTTATGTAGTATCTCTTTAATAGGTGAAAATGTGTGTCCATCTCGTTTTAGTTCAATGATAACTATGTTATCCAAACTTGATATTTTTCCGCTTTGTAAGCAACGGAATTCAACTCCTGTATCAATTGTGAGGCGTTCTGTTTTATGATTATTAACAAGTGTAATACGGTGAAATGAGCTTTCAAGCAAAGGCAGAAGTTGTGATTGATCATACCATGCATGTTGACGTAAAAATGTATCCCCGCCGTCTTCTTTGATACTTTCAATACTCCCGATGCGGATTCTCCTTTTGTCTGTTCTTCCTTTATTATTTCTATTTTTTACTTCCAAAAATGTGAGATCTGAGTTTACGTACGTGCGTATGCGAATTTTCTCTCGTACGATACGTCCACTCTGATGAGTTACATACATATCACGATCTGGTGTGTCTAAATAGATTGTATGATAAGCAATATTGTATTCACCGTTCACTTCTTGAACGCGGTAATCATGTCTGGCAACAAGAAGTATCTCTTTTAATATTTGGTAAGAGGTGACATATTTGGTATCAGTACGATTCATCAACTTTATGCCACTCATTTCCTCCAAAGATATAGGAATATATTCCTTGAGTATCTGCAGAATCTCGGTCATGTTAAAGATAGTATTAGAATAAAAAGGGGAAGGTAACTTCAAGGTTAAAGTTTCCTTCCCTTCTTTTTTAAATTAGCATCGTATTAATCCCATTCGATAGCCTGGTCTTTATCAGGTATCTGAGTATTAATGTTGCGCTGCATGGAGATAGTACCTTCAAACCGAAACTTTATTCTGGCTCCCGGCGCTAAAGTATAATCTTCAAATTCATAGTCAACATCACGAATCATAATAGTACGTTTTAATAAATAGGGACGTACAGCATCCATTTCTTCTTCAATATAGCTACTAGCTTGAGTATTTATTTTGAATCCATTGTTTTCGGCGTTATCACTCGTTAACTCCACTATATTAGTATTTGGAATGAAATGGGCTATGATTTTGTAATTTCTACGATCTTGACGGCTTTCGTCAATTGTACCTGCATAGAAAAATATAGTCTCATCATCAATAGCATAAGTCGTTATTTGACTTTTCACTAACGGCTCATTTTCTCCTGCACCTGCATCAACCAACTTTCCTTGAAGATTAGTACCACCATATGTACCAGAGTAATCATTAAAAGGCATGATACGAAGTAATGCTTTGCGGTAATGTTTACGATAATTCGGTTTGTATTCATCATTTGGTGCATCTTCAATAGTTAATGGTAATACCCACTTATCAACTAAGTCCAGCCCAGTCAAATCAAACTCTATATCGAGATAGGCCACATTTTCTCCTGCTTTAATTTGTACGGTTTCAGGAAAAGAGTAATGTTTAGCTGGCATTTCTCTATACCAAAGATCTTCGCGACTGGAAAAACGAGCAATGTTAAGTGTACGTAAAGTATCCGTATCAATTCCGATTTTTACAGTTATATCACGATCATTTTTAGTTGATCCGCTGACAAGGATAGGTAGTCTGTAAGTTGTTTTTCCCGTTTCGCTATAAGATAGATTAATCCTAGTTACTCCATTGCTGTTAATCGGTGCTTTGAATGAAATATAGTGCTCAAACTGCTCTTCTTTCCATTCGTCATTACAAGCACTGAACATCACTAATGCAATTAGTGAAAATAATAAAGTATATATTCCTTTCATATTTGTTCCCATGTTATAAATTAATCATTGTAAGTCCAACCCGGATTCTGTGTCAGACGCTTATTACGTTTCAATTCTCTATGTGAGATTGGCCAGAACCACATTTTGTCAGAGAATGTAGCGGACAAGTTCCAGACAGCAATTGGTGTATGGAACATCTCTCGATCTGATTCTGTCATAAGTGTATTACAACCATAAACGGGTATTGCCTCTTCCACTCTCGCATCTTTCCAACGACGGATGTCGTAGTAACGCTTTCCTTCTCCCATCAATTCTATTTGTCGTTCGCGTTTTAGATAGATACGGAAGATATCTTTGTCTGCATATATATTATTATCGAAGTCGGGTACACCGGCACGCATACGTACAGGTTTAATTCCTTTTCTCATTTCGGCAACCGAACGATGAATCGAATGAGTTTTGGTGCCGTCCCAGGATGGAATATCATATGTACCTTCACTCACTTCATTGATGGCTTCAGCATACATCAACAAAATGTCCGCATAACGAATTGCCGGCTCCGGCTTATATCGAAGGTTATCGATATTGTTATTTTGATAAGTGTCATCAGGATGAACATACTTCATAATACCTATACCTGTGCGTAGCCAGAACATGCCTGCATTATATCCATCTCTTTTCCCACGATAATAGAATATTTGTTTATTTCTATCTACTATTTCTTTTTCATTGCCTAGATACCAATACGCTCCGTTATATGCAACAGAAGCATAGAAGCGTGGTTCCCGATCGGCATATTGTAAGGAAACTCCAGCTGCAAGTGGCTTATGTTCCTCTGCAGTAGAAGTGAAACCTGTTGCACGTGGACGACTATCTAAACGATGAATGTTATTATATTCTGGTACATTTGCATATTCAGAATTCATACCCGGACAATTGCTTCCGTCGTTCATATAGTAAGCATCCACAATCTTTTGTGTCAGTCCACTTGTATTCCATCCAGTGGCAGTGAGGGGTAACTGATGAACTACCATATCTCTGATACTTTGTCCTCCAATATTTCTACCTCGACTAAAGATTAATTCAGGATTACTTAAAATATCTATTTGACCATTGAATACAGACCGGTAAGACTCGAACGGGTCGATATCTTTCCAACCTTCGGGGTAGTTAGTATTGCTGTATACTTCATGATATGGAGGGTTGATTGTTGCCGGTTCTGCCGGTGAATCTGTTGTACGTCTATCGGCCGTATATAATTCATATACCCCCAGTTCCATTACATCTTTAGCGGCAGCAGCAGCCTTAGCCCATTTTTCCTCACTATATTCAGGAGAAAGTAAACGATTACCTTTGTCATCTACTAATAGTTGAGCGAATTCATCGTTGTTACCATTAGCTAGTGGGCTAGCAGCATAAAGCAACGCTAATGCACGGGCAGATAAAGCAGCTCCACGAGTTGGACGGGCAGCAGAGTTCTGGCCTCTTGTTAGAGCCAGATCCTTAGCAGCCAAAGCCATTTCCTGACTGATATAATCAGCAATCTGTTCATAAGGTGCACGTGGAGTAGCCAGTTCATCGTAGGATGCGTCATAATCAAGTCCGTTATCAGGTAATAAAGGTACCGGACCATATCTACGAAGCAACAACCAATAGTAATAAGCTCTGACAAAGCGGGCTTGTGCTTTATAATCAAGCCGTTCGGCTTCGCTTTCAAACTTATCGTTCATGTCAACATACTGAATAAAAATAGTAGCTTGTCGGATTCCCTGATAACATCTTTCCCACATTTCTTGTTTGGTGTTCTCATCATACAATCCTTCTTTAAATTCATTATATGACAACTCACCATCTTTTGACTCTTGTATGGAACCGTCATCATCACCATAATACATATCATCTGCAAAACAATGTGGAGTACGTCTTTTGTTACAAACATCAGCACAAGCATCGCTTAAATAACTGAACGCATTTGCTAACCAGGCTTCTGTTTTATCTCTGTCCGTGAAAACCTTTTCAATCGTTTCCCGATCTTTAAAAATATAATCAGAGTCCAAATAGTCAGAACAGGACTGCATGCCTAATCCTAAAACTGATATCAATAGAATATATAGTTTTTTCTTCATGTTTTCTATTATTTTATAAATTAACGCTTATACCCATCGTTACTGATTTTGTTAATGGATATGATTCACCTCTAGGATCTCCCATTTCTGGATCCCAAGTCTTGAAACTAGACCATGTCAATAGATTCGTTCCAACTAAAAATAGACGAATATTATTAAAGTGCAGCTTGTTAACAATTGATTTGGGGAGTGTATAACCCACATCAATCGTTTTTAATCGAAGGTAACGACCATTTTTCAACCAGAAAGTAGAGTTCCGGTAGTTATTACTGCTTGCATTATCACCTTGATAGCTCAAACGAGGGTACGAAGCATTGGGATTTTCATTAGCTGGAATACCTAATGTTTCGGCTGTATCAGCATCTACCCAACGATTGTCCAACATTCCTTTAAAAATATTTCCCCATTCACCTTCCGTAAAGGCCCATACACATTTACCATACGTGAAAAATGTTGATTTACCAGCACCTTGAAAGTGAACATTTATATCCAAACCTTTCCAAACAGCAGATGCACCTAAACCGTAAATCAGATTTGGACGACTAGTTGCACCAATAGCTACCTGGTCTCCGTCATTAATTACACCATCACCATTAACATCCCTATACTTAATATCTCCAGGTTGCACTTTTCCCCAACTTTGTGTCGGGCTATTGCGGATATCGTCGTAATCTTTGAATAATCCTTCTGCTATTAATCCCTTACATTGGTCCACACGATAGCCTCTTTGCATCTGATAGGCATATACATTATTCTCTTCATCCCTTTCCAGTACTTCGTTCTTGCTATAAGTGATGTTACCACGTACAGTCAAGTTTACATCATTGATTCTCTGTTTGTATGAGAAATGACCATCAAAACCTTTAGAACTTACAGCACCTACATTGGCAGCTGGATTATGCCCGTTTAATCCGACAATCTGGGGTAAATAATTACGGACCATATAGATTCCGGTACGTTTTTCATCGAAATAATCGATAGTTGCAGTAAATTTATCATTGAACAATGCAAGGTCTACACCTAAGTCTTTCTTTTCAGCAACCTCCCAAGTAATACCATTGGACGCTACATCTGCAAATCCTAGACCGCCAAATGAATAACTTGAAGGATATTGTGCCCAATCATATCCACCATAAACTATTTCATTATCTCCGTTTTTATAACGGTCTGCAATAGTATAAAGATATGGGAAACGCGTTCCAACATTATCATTACCTACTTTACCATAAGAGAAACGGACTTTAAACATATTCATCCATTTCATGTGATTTTTGATAAACGGTTCTTCCGCAATATTCCATGCAAGAGAAAATGCTGGGAAAAAACCAAAACGATCACCTTTAGCAAAGTTCTCACTTCCATTATAACCGAAATTAAAGTCAATAAAATAGCGATAATTCCAATTATAAGCTACACGTCCGGCTAAGTCCTGATTACGTTTGCTAATACCGGTTTTCAAATCTTCTCCTAAATTTTGTGTCTGAATGTAAGAGTCTTGTGTGTACTTTATCGTAGCACTAGGATGGTGAGCTCCAAAAGCACGATCCCAATTTAACATCATATCTAGGAATTCCCGACGATTTCCGCTTGAACTGCTTTCTTGCTTCATGTTTTGAGAACCACTGATCTTTTTCCATCTTAAATCACCTGTTTCCGGATCTCTGGCACGTTCTGCTAACCATTGTTCTGGCCATTTCAGGCGACGGATAGTATTTTGATTGTTACTGTCATAACCAAAACGTCCGACAAATTTTAGTCCTTTTGTGATAAAATCGAAGTTTTGTTCCAAAGAAACATTTGTCTCAATATTATTTGTCCAGTTTTCATTGAATCCGGTTTGAGTTGCAGCAACCCATGGGTTCGTTTTATTACCGGTTCCGATAGCGGGTATGTATCCGTTAGAATATACAACAGGAGTCTTAATTGGATTATATCCAAAAAGTTCCCCCCAAACTTCACCATCACCTAATCCCGGACTATTGCGTTTGGATAAGAAACCTGCTACTCCAACTTTTAATAAGGTTGTCTTTGTAATGTCAATATCCGTATTTAATCGATAGTTCCAGCGATGGTAAGCTGCATTAGTGTTATAATCATCTTTTAAGGATTCATCTGTATTATACATACCATTCTCTTTCACATAGCTAGCTGAAACGAAATAACGAGCTGTTGTTCCACCTCCACTCATATTCATATTTGCTCGATATTGCC
The DNA here is from genome assembly GCF_023656585.1 of Bacteroides sp. B1-V-101. Classification (NCBI taxonomy): domain Bacteria; kingdom Pseudomonadati; phylum Bacteroidota; class Bacteroidia; order Bacteroidales; family Bacteroidaceae; genus Bacteroides; species Bacteroides sp. B1-V-101. Next base: position 11,520 of record NZ_JAMOKH010000065.1, read on the forward strand.
ACGCACCCTCTTTTAAGAGTAAATCCATCCAGTCTACATTAGGATAAAGGTCTGTATCCAACCCTAAACGCAAGATGTCTAACTCTTCCGGTTTATATACAGCTTCGTTGTTACGAGTTATTCGAGATTCATTCATTAGGCTAGCATAAGAAAATCCGTCTTCAAATTTAGGAGTTACAGTTCTTGTATTATAGGTTGTTTCTACTTTGGCATCAATTTTGATTTTTCCGGCTTTTCCGTGTTTAGTGGTGATTAATACTACCCCATTAGCACCTTTTGAACCATAAATAGCTGTAGCCGAAGCATCTTTTAGTACTGTAAATGTTTCGACATCTTCAATATTGATCTCGTCCATACTTCGTTCAAAGCCATCAACTAATACATAGGCAGATGAGTTTGCACCAAACGTAGATATACCGCGTATCCAGAACTCCGATATATTTTTGCCTGGTTGCCCGGAAGTTTGACGTGCCATAATGCCTGGGACATTACCAGCCAATGCATTGACAATACTAGAAGATGGATTATGTTTCAGTTGACCTACATCTACTGTTGTAATAGCCCCTGTTTGTGTTAGTTTTTTCTGAACTCCTGTACCGGTAATTACAACCTCATCTACAGCTCTTATCACGCTTTCTTTCATAACAACGTTTATTGTACGCTGTTCTTTGACCATTATTTCTTTCGATTCATAACCGATGTATGTAAAAACTAACTGTCGATAAGGTTCCATAATTATGGAGTAATGGCCGTTCATATCTGTGATTGAACCTAAACCGGGCATGTCCTTTACACTAACATTAACACCGATCAATGGTTCTTTGTTTTCGTCTGTTACAACACCTTTCACAACAATTTTTTCTTGCTGTGCCATAACCGTTGAACAAAGGCACAACAGCATGATACATAATGATAAATATTTTTTCATATTATTCATGTGCGTTTTAATCATTAGTTATTCTTCTCCTTCGTAAGCAATTTTACGGATACGACGATTTGAACCATCACCGATATAATATGTATCGGTTGCTTCATCGTAGGCTATACCCTTCGGACGGTCGAAACGTGCTTCCTGGCGTAAGTCTCCATCTACATATCCCCACGGATTATTATTTAAGCTAGCACTTCCGCGACCTGCAAACGTAGTAACTTTTCCCTGTGGAGTTATTTTACGAATACATTGTCCCAATTTGTCACAAAGAATAAAGTCGTACTCATCTTCTTGTCCTGCATAATTAGGATTCTTTACAAATACACCTTGGTAGGGATTATGAAAACGAGCACTCGTACCGATTCCATCCACATAATCAGCTCTTTCAGCAGTTCCGGCAATAATATAAGGAGTTACGAATCTTTTGCTAGCCCAATCATAATTTGTACGTTGAATATAGTGCTTGTTAATAGATACAATGTATGCATAATTCCCGGTCGGATGTATACGGATATTATATTCCCATCCGTTATCCATTTGGAAAAGAACTTCTTTATCTGCGGGAGTTGTACGTGTACCATCAAATATTTCTTGAATTTGTTTTTTATCTACTTTAAAAAATTGCCCTTTGTTATAACTATTAAAGTACATGTCACCATCCACTGGGTGGAAAGCAACGGTATTACACTCTTTAAAATTAACTAATGCTAATCTATTGCCCCACATTTTGTAGTTATGATCTCCTGCTTGTGGAGCTTCTCTATTACGCGTGAAACCATACACAGCTGCTCTCAGTTCGTCTCCTTGATCAACTGCCACAGCCATGTGGTTTTCATCAAAAAAGGCAAGTGCACGTCCGCGGTTAGTACCTCCCATGTCACCTTCTGTAAGAGCCGTTCCTACATATTGGTTGTTGAGGTCGAGAATACGCATATTACCGTTTCCTTCATTCTCATCACCTGCACCTCTATCGGCTGCAACGTATACTAAATGGGGATATTTAGGGTCAAATTCTAACCAGTTTGGGGAACCAAATGCACCACAATCATTAAATGGACCATCTTTTGTATCGTACCCACCGTCATCTCTACGCGAACCACATAATGTACTCACTAACTGTTTTCGCACATATTCGAACTTGGTCTCTGCGATAGTAGATACTACCGGATTGTCGCCATTGGATATTTGTACTTCGATTTCTCCGGAATAAGCCTGTGAAGGTACCAAGCAGTAGATCGAATGGTTTTTTACATTGATTACGATAGCTTTTTTCCCACCGACAAAGACATTCACAATAGACGGATCATTACCAAAATTTTCTCCTGATATAACTAATCGCTGCCCGAATCCCCCCGTAGTCGGATTAATACCACTTACTTGAACCGGAATATTCGGATCAAATGCTGCATTGTCTGAATCTCCGTTGCTGTCATTGTCATCACTACAACTTCCGAAGAATAGAGTAACTAACAGTAATGCCATCCAGCATACCCGCCAGTAGTCTTTCATGATTTTGTTTTTTTTCATACGTAAAAAATTAATGATTAATAAAATATTATATTGTTGGTTCATTACTAATCTCTTGTGTATTATGCTGAAATGATTCATCCATGCGAAAAAGTATTCTTTCGACTTATTGTCCATATTTTTAATGATTCATCTTATCCATTAACACTTGTATCCAATATCCTCCAATTACGGAACGTGCCTTAAATCCAGTCATTCTGCCAGTTTTGGTATCATGCCAGTCACTGATAGGTACACGTGAAGTAGTTTCATTGATGTATTTATAAAGAGGATCTACAAACTTCTCAAAAATTTCACGGTTTGGCGACATGGCTGCTGTCCACATAATCCAGTCGGATTTTGTGTAATCTCTGCGGGAATCTAATGGTAAGCCATATAGATTCTGCTTTGTCAGATAGTAGTTGATTTCTTTACTGATTACATTATTAGGGAATATATTTAAATTCCACATCTTATCCCAGATAATATTATACTTTTGACTCCAAGTATTATTGCGGTCGAAAGCGAGGCGATAATGGTCACCTTCATTTGCCATTTTTTCCCATTTCATCGCCATTTTTTTAGCTATGTCAGCGTATCTCTCTGCTACACTGTTTAATCCGAGTATACGGGCTATTTCACTATATCCGGCTACACCCATAATCGCTTTTATTGAAAGATTGGCATTATGGGCCCAATGGCCTGCAAAATCATCTGTACAAAGTTGATTTTCCGGGTCCTGTCCAAACGACCCGTAAATACATTAATATCCTCTTAATTAATGGATTACGATTGAATTGTATTGCGTTTGTATTGTAATTCTATGTATTATACATGAATAAATAAGTTACAGAAAGAAAAGAATTATAGGAAGTATGAAATACTTGTCTTATATATTAGAATAGCAGTTCCTTATAGATTTATTTAAAAACTTTATTTTCATCTGTCTAAATGCTCTAACGATGTAAGAATGAAGCATATCTGTTTGGACATGAACATAAACTCTATAACATTACTGTGTTTTATATGGTTAGATATCAACAACTTAGAGTTTCCTGTAATTTCTTGGAATGGAAACTAACGTGTTGTGTCTTATCCTAAAAATGATTATAGTTTTATCTCCTAAGGAATTCATCTGGCTAATTTGGCACGCAACTCTTTTAGTCTTTTAGCAGCCTGCTGATTATCCACTTTAATATATCGCATAAACGCAGATGGACTTTTATGTCCGGATATACGCATTAGTTCTGCTGCAGGAAAACCAGATAGATACATGTTTGTACAAAACGATCGCCGACAGGTGTGGGAAGAGATCATTTCCCATTTCTCATATATCCTCTTTTCTCGCTCTTTACCTTTCCTGCGGACAACTTCAATCTTCTGGCTCAATTTTATCTTCCGCCCCAACTCTTTGACTCTCTCATTAAACATGTATCGTGGGATTTTAGGCAAATCATAATTATACTTTTTAAGAATTTCAGGCACATAATCAATCATGGGAATCACTACAGCCTTGTGTACCTTCCGCTGTTTGAGATTTATATTCTCATTATCCAAATCAATATGCTCAGGACTTAGAGTTGAAAGGTCACTGTATCGTAATCCTGTGAAACACCCGGTAATGAATACATCCCGTATTTCTTCCAATTGCTTATCATCTGATAAATCAAGTTCGTATATTGCAGCCAGCTCCTTTTCATTCAGATAAATAGCATCAGTTTCCTCCTCTACAACTTTGAAGTTCTTTAGGTCAATCGGTGGAATAATTCCTTTTACTATTTGATAATTAACAAAGCCTTTCAACAAACGTATGATTTTTCCTGCGGAATTGGTGAGCAGCCCTACGGTTCCGTTTGGTTTTACTACTTTATGAAATAGATAATCCATAAACTCGTTGTAAAATGTCAGATTCAAATTGCGGAATGTTACAGGTTGTGATGAGTATTCTTTGAAGGCGGTCAGATGCTTGCGGAGTGTTCGATAGTCTTTTATTTGATCTGCAGAGACGGATGGTGCTTTTTCCACTATATATCGTTCTAATGCATCAAACATATCTACTCGATTAGGACGCAGATCATATTCCCTGTTCTTTTCTAATTCAAGCAAGACAAAATCAACTGTCGGATCTATGCCGTTCACTTTTGCATAAGTGAGAATATCACCGAGTTTAGATGTTATCTTAATCAAGCAGGCATCAATTTCTTCATAATGGGGACATGCACGCTTAATCCATTTCCTTTTTGCATCCCAATGTTCCGGTTTGATATTGTATCCGGTAGAGATAAGCGTACGCTTGTTCCGATTGTAATTATATCGAACATAAAGGACAGTAGTTCCCTCTTGGGTAACATACTTGGGTTTAATATATGGTATATATTTTGCGATGGTATAATCAGTATTGCATTCGTGTTGCAAATTTACGAAAGCTATCTGAAATGACCAATATCTCTTTTGTTAAAGTTAGAAGTCATCAATTAATAGACCTTCATTTTGAGGTGGTAAGGATAAAATCTGCTCAAAAAAGGATAAATACTGCTCAAACAGCGTCAGAACCCCTGTTTCGTATGTTAAAAGAACGTTTGAAATCCAAAAAAGAATAGATTTTGTCCTTTCTTGAACACAGATTTTCCTTGTTTCTTCTATTAATTCCATTATTTTGTGTCATCAAAGATGAGATACTATGGAAAATAAAGAGTTTGTTAAAGCTCGATATTTGCTAGAAATACACAATTTGTTAGCCGCTTCTCCATAACATTTCATCCTAAATATGACAGTACTGGTATTATATATTATAAGGTATAGGAAAACGGGTATAAAGATTGCAATTATTCAAAGGTGAGATAGTATTAAGGTAAAAAGTGGATTTAAAAGAATACTTAGGGCTTGTTTTTTTATGAGGTAAATAAGATTGATGGATGGATAACCTTGGATTTGAAGATTAATTTAAAGCAAATATTTATGAAGAAATTGCTAGCCATAATGGCTCTTTCAGTCGGCTTGTTGGCAAATGCCCAGACCGTTGACTTATTAAAACCTGCAAAAGATATAGCGCTACGTGCTCCGTCGGTGCCTATTATCGTTTCAGATCCTTATTTCTCGATCTGGTCACCCTATGATAAATTAATGGAAGGTAGTACAGAGCATTGGACAAGTGCGAAGAAACCTTTATTGGGTGCTCTGCGTGTTGACGGAAAAGTATATCGTTTTTTGGGGAAAGATAAAATTAATCTGGTACCTATTGCTCCTATGACTAATGTAGAACGTTGGGAAGCAGCGTACACTAACAGCCAACCAGCAAACGGATGGCAAGAATTTCAGTTTGATGATAGCAATTGGAAGAAAGGTAAAGCAGCGTTTGGCAGTCGTGATATGGAACGTATTCACACAGAATGGAAAGGAGACAATACCGATATCTACATTCGTCGCACTTTCGATTTTAATGAACCGAATATCGCTGAAGATATTTATCTGATCTATTCTCATGATGATGTATTTGAGTTGTATCTAAATGGGGAAAAGCTTGTTTCTACAGGACTTGTCTGGAAGAATAATGTATATCTGAAACTTTCAGAAGAAGCAAAAAAGAAACTTCGTAAAGGTAAGAACGTAATCGCTGCCCATTGCCACAATACTACAGGTGGTTCATATGTCGATTTCGGATTGTTTCGTGAGAAGGAAAATGCTGTTAAGTTTGCAAATGAAGCAGTTCAGAAATCTGTAGACGTATTGGCTACTTCCACCTACTATACTTTCACTTGTGGTCCTGTAGAGCTTGATGTCGTGTTTACCGCTCCTCAATTGATTGATGATCTTGATTTATTGTCAACTCCTATAAACTATGTTTCTTATCGTGTACGTTCATTAGATAAAAAAACTCATGATGTACAATTCTATATGGAGACAACTCCTGAACTGGCTATTAATGAAAGTAACCAGCCTACTGTTGCTCGTACCTTATCAAAGAACGGTATCAGTTATGTAGAAGCAGGTTCAATTGATCAACCAATATGTGACCGAAGAGGTGACTTGATTTGTGCTGATTGGGGCTATGCATATCTTGCTAGTACGAATGGATCAGGTAAATCAGTCAGTTTGGGAGACTATTACGGAATGAAAGAATCATTCGTGAAAAATGGTACATTAGCCACTACAAAGACTAAATGGACAACTCGTAAAGAGGAAGATAATCCGGCTATGGCATATGTTCACAATCTCGGTTCTGTCTCTAATAGCGGGAAAGAAGGATTCATGATGCTTGGTTATGATGACATTTACTCTATTGAGTATATGTACGAGAAGCGTATGGGCTATTGGAAGCATGATGGCAAAGTGACTATCTTCGATGCTTTCGAAAAATTGAGAGACAACTATCAGGCTATTATGGAACGTTGTCGCGCCTTTGACGAACTTATTTATGACGATGCAGAAAAGGCAGGCGGCAAAAAATATGCAGAAATCTGTTCGGCATCTTATCGTCAAGTGATCTCTGCTCATAAACTCTTTACTGATAAAGAAGGTAACTTGTTATGGTTCTCTAAAGAAAACAACAGTAATGGTTGTGTAAATACAGTAGACCTAACTTATCCATCCGCACCACTATTTTTGATTTATAACCCTGAATTACAGAAAGCTATGATGACTAGTATCTTTGAGTATAGTGCTAGCGGTCGTTGGAACAAACCTTTTCCAGCACACGATTTAGGGACTTATCCTATTGCTAATGGTCAAGTGTATGGAGGTGACATGCCAATTGAAGAAGGAGGTAACATGGTAATTCTTGCTGCTGCTATTAGCAAAATCGAAGGGAATGCTGATTATGTAAAAAAATATTGGGATCTCTTAACTACTTGGACAAACTATCTCGTAGAGTATGGACAGGACCCGGAGAACCAATTATGCACTGATGACTTCGCCGGTCATTGGGCTCATAATGC
>NZ_JAMOKH010000066.1:0-18876 GCF_023656585.1 Bacteroides sp. B1-V-101
TAAACCGGAGGCAGGAATAATAAATAATAAAGTAAACAGCTGCCAGGGTTAGTAATATTTCTAGTCAACACATAGCAGCTATTAGAGATAAACAAGTCAACCATTATTAGGGAAGTACACATTCTTATATTATCTTACCGACATCTTCATCGTTCCACCCGGGTGAACTGATCATTGCACCTGGGTAAACCGATCGTGTCACAGACGTAGACAGTTCGTTCTACCCGGGTGGAACGATGAAGATGTCCCTACGAAAAACTGATAACAATAAGTGAAAATCAAGCGATTATAGGGTTGCTTGGACGAAGAGAAACGGTAAATCAGACAATAATTGCCGCAGTTTATAATTATGTCCGTTATTTGTTTGTATTCTAATAATAATTAGAGTATATTTGTAAGAATGTATAACACAATGAAGTTAACTTGACTTCATCAACAAAACTATTATATGATGAAAAAAATCCTTTTCTTAATGGTGATCTGCGTAGCCACATCGCTTACTTCTATTTTACCGGCTTCGGCTCAGAATTCAGACCAGACCGACGAGTACAAAACTTTACTAAAAAAGATCATGACGCTTTCCAGCAGTTCGGCATCCTCTGAAGCTATAATGTCTCAATTGATGTCGAGTATGAAAAATGGGCCTTTCCAACAAGATGAGGCTTATTGGAAAGATTTTGCTTCAAAATGGACACGGAAGATTGAAGATAAAGTCATGGAAGTATATGCTCCTATTTACCAGCAACACATGACATTAGATGAACTGAAAAAAGTGGTTGCTTTTTATGAATCTCCTGCGGGTAGAAAACTTGGGGAGACTGCAACTGCCGTTGCAACTGAATCAATGCCGATGATACAACAACTGTCAATGGAAATGGTGCAGGAAATGCTGCCGAAGCTTCAGAAATCAAGAGAACTGGTAAGGGATGATGCTGCCGAACAGGCTAAAGCACGCGATCAAAAGTTATTTGATGCGGCTTATACAGCTCCTAAAGATAGCATAGAGATCGTTGTCGATAGAACCTATGAGCATGGCATGGGTACAATGCCTTTATTGCATTCTATTGAAAGAAGGAAAGATGATACTAAAGTTACGTTCCTGCAACCCATCTATTTCGACTGGCAATGGCTGTACTATAGCCCGGGATTTAAAATAGTAGATAAGAGAACCGGTGATGAATACATGGTGAGAGGATACGATGGTGGCGCACCTATGGATAAGTTGATGATTATTAAAGGTTGCAATCGTAAATACATATATGTCAGCCTGTTGTTCCCCAAATTGAAAAAGAACGTGAAGGAAATCGATATAATAGAGGCGCTGACTGATAAAGAGGAGTTGCCTTCCAATGACGACGGTAAAGCTAAGTCTTATTTTGATGTAAAAGTGGACGATTATTTGGTACTTTCCAGAGAAAACAAGAAAGTCTATTATTGATTGGACAGATTTATCTATCATTGAAAATGAATATAACTATAAAAAACACAATGGTTTGGATCATAACCATTGTGTTGATGTCTATTGATATATGTATAGTATTCATGGACCCTTTGGAACGGCAATATGATTTGACGCAAGTCGTAATAGCTTGGTATCTTGTAACGTTGCTGCTTGACTTCCTTTTTCGTCATAATAAAATTTATGGGGTGATAAGGAACATTATAGCCACAGTGCTTCTCTGTGTATTCTATTTTGTATTTCCTTAAATGTATAATAATATGAGATATGCAGTTGTTTTGATAATCAATATTATATTGGTGTTGGCAGGCTTCTTTTTACTTTTTGGTGATCCTTTGAATAAACAGCTTCCGACGAAAATGATAGCTATTTGGTTCATTGTTTTGGTGATATTAGATTATCCTCTCCGTCATAATAAAATATACAAAGAGATAAGAATATTGGTATACATTATTTTTCTAACTCTTCTATATTGGTTGTTTCCGACATAGGAAAATCATTGTTTTATTCATATTCATGCTCAAATAAAATAGCCTGTTAATGGATTTGTATAATGGGAATGTTTTATCTTTGCAGTGTTTAAAATAAGATACGATGAATAAAAGAGTAACAATACAATTCGCTGACTTTATAAAGAGTAGGTTGGCAGGTGGTTTGCTCTGTTGCCTTGTATTGTTGGCTGCTTATCTGTTTCAGATGTTTTTCCCAGGAATGTATGTTGATGCATTCTCGTCATCTTTTTATCTTTTTGCGTGGTTGATTCTCTTTGTGGGCGCACTCCTATGGACACTCCGTGAGAAAGGAACATCTGGATTACCCTCCGAGATAACTGATTGGCAATGCATTGCTGCCTTTTTGTTGATTGTTGGAGATCAGATTTATGTTATTATGCCTAAGGAGATTCACGTTGAGTTGGCTCCTGTACTATCTGCTTATACTTTACCTGTGCTGGTCATTGTCGGTTTGGCAATAGCAGGGATAGTTAAGTTGTCTATCTCATTCTATCGTTCATTGGAAATTGAACGGCAAAAAACAATTCTTCAAGAGAAACGGCTTCAAGAACTGCTGTCTTCTCCTCCACCTGTGCTGGAAGGTATTGTATTTGTACGCAGACTTTTAGAAAATCAATCTATATATCAATTGACTGCCTGTGAGTATCTTACGTTAATAGAAGGATGTCGTGCGATTGATCCTGACTTTTTTGTTTGGTTGAAAGAAAAGCAAATTGGCATGATTCCACGATATATTGTGTATTGTGTACTTATTAGGATGGGTAAAACTAAAGAAGATATGATGTCTATTTTCGGTATTAATGATGGTAACTACCGTGCTCTGAGATCTCGTGTACGAGGGCGTTTAGGTATTGAAGATGAGGATATGGAAACTTTCTTGAGGGAGTTGCATTAGTTATATATTTATTAATCCGATGAAAGAGTGAATTGCTGCTATAAATCCCCCCATAATGGCGTAGTAGAACCATACGCGTTTATTCGAATATTTGTCTTGCGGGAATGTGTCGATGGCTCCGATTATAAGCACAATCCATGCTAGAAGTTCAAAGAAAGTAATAAGAAAGTCCTGAAGCGAATAATTTATGTTACTAATAAAACGATCTAAGTAGCACATCGCTATACTGATGCACCACATTAAGTTGTACAGAATTATATATCGGATTATTTTCACACTTTATTTTTTATACAATTTTCATACCCTCTGTCCGCAATCCTTTTGTTTCTATCATATCTTGCAGCTGCCTGTGTTAAGCAACCAGATAGAACTGAACCTTTCTTACAGTTGGTGACAGCAGCATCATAATCAGCTTTTGCCTGCCTATATGCTGCTTGTTTTTGTTCTTCACAGCTACTAGTACTTCCTCCTTCTTCGCGTGTTTTCAGGGGTTTTACTTTTGTAAGTTCGTTGCTTTCTGCATATAGTATAAAGAGTTGTGTCCGTTCATCTGCGCTTAATCTTAGAAATCCTGTATGTTGAATCAGGTTTTCTTTAGCTTTTGCCAGTTGCTGTAGTTCATTTTCTAGATTGGCTTTCCTCATGAAGTCTTCCACGTAGTCATCATCATTCAGATTTTCCATAAGTTTGTCATATTCTTCTTCACTTAAAGTTGAAGTGTACTCATGAAACTTATCAGCTAAAAGCTCGGAGCTCATTTCGAATTCCCAAAACTCATCTGAACTGGCGATGGAATCAATAAGAGTGCTTCCATTATTTATCATTCTTGATGAAAGTGCACGTGTATTAGTTACCTCGTTTTTTTCTATTTCGTCAGAGTAATATCCGTCTGCGCTACAACTATAAATAAAAAAGGAAGCTACCAGTCCGCAGGCTAATGCCATTACATAATACAAGGTGTATTTTTTCTTTTTTGTGATCATATTCTGTTTTATTTAAATGTGTATGCAAAGTAACGAAAAATAGACTTATTCTGAGGATAATATTTATTCAAAAAAAGGATAATATTTGATTCGCGAGAGTTCTAACAGTCTTATCTATGTTACAAAATGAAGGAAAATAAGAGAACCAATAGCTGCTAGAAGTACTTCTACACAGGTATAATAGCTTTATAGATGTAACACTGATGGACGAGAATGAATATCTGCCGGATAATTTCCGGGCATATAAGGACAATTTTCGTTCATAAAGGATAATTCCCGGTCAAATGTGCCAATCAGACGGATTTGAGATGTTACAATGTGAGGGGAGAATTAGAAAATATCCTTGCTGTAACCCTCCTGTGGCGCATTCTTCATGCTATAGGGGTGTAACGCCTCCTTGTGCTATGGCAAAAGAATCTGTAAATTTGCAGAAAAATAACACGAAATCATTTATCTCTATTTTTCTGATAATTATGAAAATATTCACAAAGTTGGTATCTGTCTTTTTGCTCGTGGCAATTGGTAGTCTCTTTTTCTTTTCATGTGCTGAAAAAGAAAAATGCACTCCAATGGTTTCATTCCTTGAAACCGCTCTTCAGCAGGCAGGAGAGAACCGTGTGGAATTGGAAAAGGTCTTATCTCATTATAAAACTGATCCGGCAGATAGTTTGAAATATAAGGCCGCTTGTTTTTTGATAGAGAACATGCCTTATTACACCTATTATAAGGGCAAGCAGTTGGACCGATATCTTACTTACTATACTTTGCTACAGGAAACACGTGGATTGGGGATTTCTCCCCAAGTAGTGGCTGACTCTGTTTGTCACATGTATGGGGCATTGTATTTAGATTCTTTGCAATCCTATAGAGATATTGAAACTGTTGATTCTGCTTATTTATGTAATAATATTGAATGGTCATTTAAGGTGTGGCAGGAACAACCATGGGGGAAACATGTTTCGTTTGCAGATTTTTGTGAATATCTTCTTCCTTATCGTATTGGTGACGAGACCTTGACTAGCTGGCGTGAATCTATTTATCAGAAGTATAATCCCTTGCTCGATTCTTTACGTGCATCCGGAGTACTTGATAAAGAAGACCCGATTGTGGCAGCCCGTTGTTTGCTCGATTCAATTCGTAAAGGAGGAGCGGTATTTACTACTGCCGTTCCTGCCAACCTTCCCCATGTAGGACCGGAAGTTGTACAACAGAGAGCCGGTAGTTGTCGTGAACTTACGGATTTTGTTATTTATGTCTGCCGTGCGTTGGGCATTCCGTGTGCCATAGATTTTATGCCGATTCGGGGGGATGAGAATGACAGTCATCAATGGGTAGCATTTTCAGATAAGTATGGCATACTTTATTATCATGAATTTCCTAACGGTGTGAGTGAAGTACGGAAAGACGCAATGTGTGGAATGCCCAAGATAAAGGTTTATCGCAATACCTTTAGTCTGAATCGTTCCATGCAGGAGGAAATGTTGAAATTGGATACGGCTATTGTTCCTCTTTTCAAAGATCCTCATATTGTTGATATAACTTTCCCTTATACAAAAGATTTTAAGAAAGAACTTCAAATACCGGAGACTGCTCTTTATAAAGGTAAACCACGTTCACGAATAGCTTATCTATGCGCCAGCAAACGAATGGATTGGGAGCCTGTTGCATGGACAGAGTTCGATGGTAAAAACATTGTCTTTACGGATATACAAAAAGGACCCGTCATGCGGGTTGCTACTTACGAACGAGGACGACTTCGTTTTTGGACCGATCCTTTTGAAATCAATGTTTCCAATGAGTTTCATTTCTTCACTCCTTCGGATAGTGTACAGGATGTTACTTTGTTCGCAAAATATACTTTGCGGGCAGATGAGATGTTTTTGAATCGTATGATAGGCGGAACATTTGAAGGAAGCAATGAACCTGATTTTCGTGAAAAAGAAGTCTTGTACTTGATAAACGAGAAACCGAAAAGATTACAAACTGTTGTTCAATCGTATTCTTCAAAGCCGTATCGCTATGTTAGATATGTAGGTCCAAAAGATTCACACTGTAATATTGCGGAGGCGGCTTTTTATACTCCTAATGATACAACCCTTTTAAAGGGTAAAGTAATAGGTACTCCCGGATGTTTTCAAAAAGATGGTTCGCATGAATATACAAATGTATTTGATGGAGATGTTACAACTTCTTTTGATTATATCGAACCTTCCGGTGGTTGGTCAGGACTTGATCTTGGTACTCCTAAGCAGATAGGAAGAATTGTTTATACACCTCGGAGTTATGATAATTATATTCGTTCGGGTGATGAATACGAACTGTTTTACTGTGTAAATAAAACAGGATGGTTCTCTTTAGGTATACAGTTATCTGGTTCGGATTCACTAGTCTATAGAAAAGTACCTGCTAATGTTATGTTCTTATTGAAAAATTATTCTCGGGGAAGACAAGAGCGAATATTTGTTTATGAGGATGGAAAACAGAGATGGAAATAAGTAGTTTTTTGTGAGATTTAGGGATTTGCAGATTATGCTATGACATGTTTTAAATATTTTAAATTATATCTCAGAGAAAATTAAGAAAAATACATCTGTTGCTATCTTTGAGAAAATGCTGGAATGAAAGATTGATTAAATATAATTAGATTATTATGAAAAAGTGGAAATTATTCTTTACTATGGCTATCTCAGCCTTTTTAATTGGCATGTCTGTGTGTAGTTGTCAGATGAATGATGATGACGGTTACTATCAAGAGGCGGCAGTAGATGTGACCCCAGCTGACCTCTTTATTGCTTCGGAAGCCTATCAGAATCTAGAAAAAGAAATTAGAAAGGATATTAGGCGGAGGCAAAATGCAATCGAAAAGTTATCCCGGGAAGAAAAAGAGATGTATCAACAACTCATGGAGCAATTGTTAAATCCGGAAACTCGTATGGATGCGCGGGAGCAACTAAATAGTCTGTTGGGATATGACGAGCAAATTGAACGTAATCGAATTTTGGTTATGGCACGAAAGGTCTACGAAGGGGTCAATGTTTCTCAATTAGAACTATTAAGGGCTTGGCAAAGACGCCAAATGCAGCAAGTTGTAATTAGTACACGCGCTAAAGATCCTGAAGCACTTGAGGAATGTAATAAAAAGTGTACTCAGAACATGGAACGAGAAGTAAATGAATGTTATGCAGAGCTCAATTATTGTCTTGAAAGTGTACCTGCAGATGAAAAATTATATCAAAGTGGACCTCAATATGATGCTTGTATTAATAACCTTAACTACAGTTTGGATTTTTGTTACTTTGTATTTATAACGTGTAAAGATAGCTGTAAGTTCTCTCATGGTGGATAATTGTATCGATACAAGATTACAAAAGGTTAAAAAAGAATATATTTAAAATGAAATATAAAAGTGTATTGCTAATTGCTGTATTTGTTTGTATTGCTCAGTTATTTTATGGGCAAGAAAGGTACACAATCAGGGGTGAATTTCCAGATCATTCTTTAGATAATGAATATGTTTTGCTATATGACCGATCAGCTCTTCAGGGTGAATCTGAACGTTTGAAGGAAGCATTCATTGACAGTATATTAGTGGTTGATAAAGTGTTCCATTATGAAGGTACGATTGATCGAAAGCCTTTTTTAGCATCAATTTATTGTAGTAAGGGGAGGCATCTTAAATATAGTACGACTTTCATCATAGAACCAGGGAATGTTCGGATTCGCATTACTGACTGGGAGAATGAAGGGGATGTATTAGGCACCCCTATAAATGATGATTATAACACGTATATAATCGAACGTGGAAAACAAATAGGCGGAAGGCGTTCTTTGAAAACAGGACGAGGTGAAATAAAAAAAAGTGGTACTTATACGAGAGATGATAAACACGTATCTTTCCAAGATGCGTACAAACACACTGAAGAAGGCAGACTTAGATTTCTAGAAAAATATGCCCAATATCCGGATGTTGTTCGATACTGGCTGGCTTTGTATATAGATCCTACTACTGATTCGGCGGCAAGAGAGTCTAATTTATCACAATTATTGCATATTGTAGATTTAATGCCTAAGGCAGATCGAGACATTCTTTTGGCTTGGAGAGAATACAGAATTAAGTTGAAGGAATATCGAGAAAAGGCCAAAATTCTGAGAGATAGCTTGAATGCTAATGAACCTCGTTTCATTGAAACTATGTCAAATAGCTCATCAATAACAACGAAAAATGAATAAAATTATAGGTTTTATTATCATTCCAATAGTGTGCCTATCATGCAAACAAGATAGGAAGGCGGAGGTGTCTCTGTCTTCCTATGTATACGATTTTGGAATGATTAGCCCGGATAGTATTTACTGCGACAGCATTATATTGACGAATGTGGGCGATGCCAAACTTGATATTGGTGAGATAGAAACTGGATGTGGGTGTACATACGCTTCGATAGACAAGTATGAATTGAATCCTAAGGAATCTTGTGCACTTCACTTTTCTTTTAACCCGAAAGGGAAGGGGACAGGACCAAAAGAAGAATTAATCATAATCAATGCGAATACGGACTCTCTCTTCTATTTTTTGCAAATCAAGGCAACTATTCGGTGACGGTACCGTGCCTTTTGCTTTTTTAGTTATTACCACCCTATTCTTATCGGCAGATTGGTTTATGGATAGGTATATATTGCCTAAGAACATGGGATTTATTTTTGGTGTAGTGCTATGGGGAGGAGTTTATCTGACGAATAGGAAGTTAAAAACTCATCTTATGATAGATCTTTTGTCCGTATCTCTCACAGCTTTTATGGGATGCCTTTTTGTTCGTAGTCTTTTTACTCCTCAATATATTCAGTGTGTATACATTGGGACTGCATGGATTCTTTTTGTGTTGCTTCGCAATAGAGAGGCTTCCACAGAGGTATTTAGTCTTATTATTTCTGTTGTTGGAGTATTTCAAGCGCTGTATGGGCTGTTACAATACACAGGATATATGGAAACTCAATCTTATTTTTCTATTCTCGGTGCTTTTGATAATCCTGCTGGATTTGCCGTGAGCATATCTCTTTGTTATCCATTTCTCTTGCATCAGTCAGCTCTTGGACAAAGAAGAAAAATAAAGTTGTTTGCTTGTGTCTTTTTGGGTATAGTGGCTGTTTTATCAGGTTCTAGAGCAGGCATACTTTCATTGTTCATTGTAACGTTTCTTTTTTATATGGCTCGTCATAAAGAAATGATTATCAGGTGGAGAATCTTGTTTATTGGTGGTGGAACATTGATTCTGGCAGGCTTATTCATCGGTTTGATTTATATAAAACCCGCCTCCGCATCGGGACGTATGTTGATTTGGAAAGTATCGGCCAAATTGTGTAGTGAACATATTCTTTGGGGGAATGGAGTAGATTCTTTTAAAGCGGATTATATGTCGGCACAAGCTAACTATCTTTCTTCCTCTCAGGCCAGTGATGCAGAATTGCAGCTGGCAGGAGATACAAACCATCCATTCAATGAATATCTGTTGGTACTGATAGAAATGGGAATTCTAGGAGTCGTTTTATTGCTATTTTTGTTATTCACCATCTTTCGGTGCAAAATGCGCTTCGATTCTCCTGAATTATTGGCTCTTGTTGCTATCGCTCTTTTTTCCTGTTTTTCCTATCCATTCAAATATGCTTTCGTTTGGTTTATGTCCATATATTGTTTGTCGTCGTTGGCTAAAAATATGCTTGTGTTGCGAAAAGTAGATATCCCTTCTATATTATTCTTTCTTCTCTTTTCTGGTGCTTTATGTGTAGTGTGCGTCTTTGCTATTCGAACAATGGTGTTTGAGCGCAAATGGAAACAAGTAGCTCCTGCATTGGAAGAAGATGTGGGATTGTTAGATAAAGAATTATCCATCTATGCTCAACTGGACAGCACTTGGAATGGCAATCCATATTTCTTATATAATTATGGAGCGGAATTGAATAGAAATGAGTTGTATGAAAAAAGTGTCGACATATTTTTGCGTTGTGAATCGTATAGCAATACATACAACTTGCAAATGCAATTGGCAGACAACTATTATCACTTGGAATGTTGGGCAGAGGCTGAATCTCGATATCAAAAGGCATTGGCTATGTGTCCTAGTCGGTTTCTTCCGTTACAAGGTTTGTTAAGACTGTATGTAAAGTGGGGCGATCTTCTTTGTGCAGAGCAAATTGCCTTAGAGATTCTTGATAAACCAGTAAAGGTGCCATCTTACACCGTTGCTATCATACAGGAAGAGGCAAAAACTCATTTGCATAAAAATCCATTTATTAATAGTAAAAATATGAAATAGCTCACTTTGGTTCAAAATTAGAATTTAGTTTAACTCCATATTTCTTTAAAAAAACATGATATGAAAAAAAAGATTTTTATTTTATTTTTATTTCTTCCTGTAATTTGTTTTGCTCAAAAAGTAACTTATGGCGATAATAGTGTTCGTATCGAAGGTAAAACCTTCTTATACTTTGATGCTGAAGGGAATCCTATCACAGACCAGGCTCATAGGGATTCTCTAGAAACTCATAAATATGTCATTTCTATTAAAGGAACAGATGAAATACCAGAAATCCATCTAGTTTATAAACACCCTAAACTTGAAACTTTGATAGGTGAAACTCTTCCTAAAGTTGATTTAAGTGATATTAGCGGAAAGTCGGTTGACTTTGATGAATCCGAGTATACAGTTATATGTTTTTGGAACAGGCATTGTAGTATTTGCATTCGGGAACTTATTGTTCTCAATATACTTGCTGAAGATTATCCGAATGTTCAGTTTGTCGGGTTAACTCCTGACTCTCCTGAAGAAGTACAGAAGTTGATGAAAAAACTGAATTTAGAGTGGGAGGATATAAGAATTGTTCCTAATTATAAATGGGAGTTTACTGATATACTAAAGATTTATATGTATCCTTCTAATATTATAGTTGATAAAAATATGATAGTAAAAGCGGTAAATGTTGGAGGAAACACTCGTAAATTATTAAGAACATTAGAGCAATTATCTGGCGAGGAATAAATATTCGACGTTAATGCGTGTTGTGTTTGCACGTATTTTATGTGATTTCGAATATGTTACATATATACTTTTATGGCAAGGCTGAGAGACTATATAGGACTATTAATATTTAGTATTTTATGCGTGAGTGCATTGTTTATGCAGTCTCATTCTTTTACTGATTCATATATTGTACCGAAGTGGTTAATTACTTTGTTTGTATTTGGAGGATTTGTATTGTACTGTACTATTGCGATATGGTTTACTAATTCAATAAAGGTAAATATGTTTTTGGTAGGAATAGTTCTTATTGCAATTTGTTTCTTGCAAGCTGTGTTGGGACTACTACAGTATTTTACCGTATGTTATTCTCCTTCAATCTATAAAATTACTGGTAGTTTTGATAATCCGGCTGGTTTTTCTGCGTGTTTATGTATAGGGTTACCTTTTATCGCTTTTCTCTTGTTGAAAGATAATAAAAGATATATTCATCTTATAGGATGGATAATGGGGATTATTATAATAGTTGCAATTATTTTGTCGTATTCAAGAGCTGGTATCATTAGTTTGGCAACGATTAGCACTATATTCCTATATCAGAGGCTTGATCATAAACGTATGTTGAGATTCTTTTTATTAGCTGGCTTAGTCGCTTTAATCTTAGGTTGTTATTGGATGAAAAAGGACTCAGCCGACGGTAGATTGCTTATTTGGCAATCTTGCATAAATATGGTAAAAGATTCTCCTTGGATGGGACATGGATTAGGTAGTTTTGAAGCTCATTATATGGATTATCAAGCTGAATATTTTAGAATATACGGGCAACAGAACCGTTATGCTATGCTAGCCGATAATGTGAAGCATCCTTTCAATGAGTATATGGGAATACTCTTAAATTTCGGGATTATCGGTTTGTTGATATTGTGTGCATTTATTTTTCTACTGATTTATTGTTATAAACTAAACTCCACTATTGAAAAGAAAATAGCACTTTATACATTAATTTCAATAGGAATATTTTCGCTATTCTCTTATCCATTTACTTATCCTTTTACGTGGATTATAACATTTTTATCCGTCTTGATAATTATTAGGGAACCTATAGAAGTCTTTTTTACGGTGTCTTGGAGGAAAAATATTGCATGTGCTTTTGCTATAGTTTGCTCAATGATTGGCATTTATAAATTGGTTGAACGTACACAAGCAGAATTAGAGTGGGGACGAATCTCCAAACTAACGTTCTCCGATTCTTATAATGAAGCACTTCCCGTATATGAAGAATTGGAGAAAGTACTTGTAGATGATCCTTATTTCCTTTACAACTATGCAGCTGTCCTATTAGAAAAAAAACAATATAATAAGAGTTTGGAGATCGCTTTACAATGTCGTAAGTATTGGGCAGATTATGATTTAGAATTGCTAATTGGAGAAAGTTATCAGCAGCTTAATAACTTTGATATGGCAGAAAAATATTATAATAGTGCATCTATGATGTGCCCTTCGCGCTTTCTTCCTCTTTATAAATTGTTCTATCTATATAAAAGCAACAATAAAATAGAAAAAGTGCTTGATGTGGCAGATCTGATTATCAATAAACCAATGAAAATTAAGACATCTTCTATTTTGATGATGAAGAAAAATGTAAAGAATGCAATAGTACATATTAAACGTGGTGAATATACGGTAGATCCTTAATTGGTCAATAATGAGGCGGATTAATGAAGTGCTGATAGTAGGCTACATTTATAACGTTAATAGATTATGAGTAATTATTTTAAGATGTTGGTTTTTGTGGTGATAATTTGCTTCTTTCTAGGTTGTAGTAAGAATGCAGAATTGTCATTAACTCAATTATTAGATAGGACTATTAGTCAAGAAATGCCGACTTTATTGTTTCTTTCTGACACTTCTTCATTTAGGTATAGAAGAGTAAAAGAAATGCTTGATAATAAAGAGGCAAGAGATATACTGAAACAGTTTCGCTTTTTGGAGATAAATGTTTCAGAATATCAATATTTTAATCAACTATTATACTCTTTTGCTACCAATTACTTTATTATAATGGATAATAGAAATATAGTATCTATTGTGCCATATTCATTATCGAATGATTCTATATTAGATAGAATTTGTAACTATAAGAATCATCCATTAAAAGATTGTATAAAAGATATATCTTTATTAGATGGTGACGAACAGTTAATTAGTTCTACCATTAATCAGATATTTATGGTACAGTATCTACATACAAAACATTTGATCTCTGATAAAGAATATACGGATTCTTTATACAGCTCTATAAAGGTACTTCCATATTTCTATAATCAATATTTGTTATGTAAAATGGATAGTTTTGGTGAAACCAATTATGCTTGGCTTGATAGCTTGAATATATGGGAAAGAAAATTGTACGATTTACCAATGAAAGAATTAATGTTGAGAAGATTTAATGTGGATTCTTGTGCAAAGTCTAATATTAAATTTGAAAATGAAGTTGCTAATTTGGGGAAGATTAATTTAAATGAATCAATTGAACATATATTTTATTTCTCTAATATCTCCAATGCACCATCTGTTATTTATAACGTGGAAGCAACATGTGGTTGTATGGTGGTAAGTTGGCCACATGCTCCAATATTACCCGGAGAAAAAGATTCCATAAATGTAGTTTTTAAAGGTTTGTCTATTGGATATTTTAATAAAAATATTTGGGTTAATACAAATTCGTCAAAAAAAAGATTAGTTCTTAAAATCTGTGGAGAAGTAAATGAAGAAAAGAAAGTATCATTATAATTTTTATGTTTAACATTTTAATCAATTGTAGTTATGAAAACTTTTTTTGTTATTATTGGGGCATTATTTGCCTGTATTATTTTCAATTCGTGTGGAAGTGAGGATGTCTTTCCGGAAAAAATGCAAATGGATGGAATGTCTGAATTTGAATCTAATTCAGAAGAAGTGGTTAATTCAGAAGTAGCTTTAAAAGAACAACTTGTTGATGTGCTTCCCAAAATTATGACTCTTACAGAATCACCTACGACTAGAGGCTCTGAGAGTAATATCAACGAGGAGCAAATCAAACAAGAATTGGCTGCTTTATCAACTCCGATTGTTAATATGCTAAAATCCCATGGATTTACTGATAAGGATTGGGAAGAATTTGAAGGAACAGATGATCCTGCATTTATTTTGTCTGGAATAGTTTTTTTAGGAATGCTTGAATCTAATGCAAATTCTATTTCTGCTGTAAAAACTAGAACCGAGTCTGAAAGTTGCTTCGATCCGTATAAGGTATTAGATTGCATATTGCAGGCTACAGGTGTAACGACCGTTATGGACGCATTTTTAGGAAAGTGTGTAACGAAAGCAATAGCATATGGGTTATGTAAAGAAGCTTTAAAAAAGGTGGTAGGCCCAATAGCAGTAGCTATCGCATTAGGGGATTTTGCTCATTGTATGGGATGGCTAGACTTTTCTTTTTAATAACCCGTTAGTAGCCTTCGGTTTTGCAATAGATTAGAAATAGTAAAGGCCCTATTGGTAGATTTTAATATTCACTAATTTAGCTCTGCCAATGGGGCTTTAATAACATTGAAGTACAAGTTTGTTGTAAATAAAAGAATTATATATGAAGTCTAAAAGTGATATTTGTTTTGATTTGGCTTATTTAATTGGTATTGTTTATCTAGGATTGTGTTTATTTAACGGTGAAAATGTATTCACTCACCTTTATTGGACGAGGTTAGGGATCCTTATTCTTATGGGGATATGTGCAATTTTAGATATCGTTTCATTTATAAATAAAGTATTTATAAGAAAAGTGAAACCTACTACTATTTCTTATATTAGAATGGCAGAAAGAATTGCCTGTATCATATTATTGGTATTGTGTGGCTTGCAATGATTTATAGGATAATGGATAAATGTATTATAGATATGACAAAATATCTTATTAGTTGTTTTTTTGTTGTACTATTGGCAGCTTGCAAAAGTACTCCTTACTCTGATGAAACTACTAAAAGTGACCTTCGTGCGCCTGCTTATCCGTTATTAACTTTGCATCCGCATGTGAAACTTTGGTCTATGACGGATGAACTGAACAAACAGAATATGACTTTTGGCGGCAGCACACAACTTCCTTTTGTTGGCTTCTTACGGGTAGACGGTGCTATGTATCGTTTTATGGGTAGTAAAGAACTGCCGATGCAAGCTATCGCTCCGATGGCGCTTGACCATGAAAAGTGGGAAGGAAAGTTCACTTCATTAGTTCCTGATGAAGGATGGGAGCAACCGGATTTTGATGACAAGTACTGGCAATTGTCAGAAGGGGCATTTGGCACGCCTGGCATGTGGGAAGCAAGAACACAATGGACTTCTTCTAATATTTGGGTACGAAGAGAGGTTGAAGTTGATCCGTATCTTCTGGAGCATAAAAAGATTTATTTGCGCTATTCTCATGACGATGTATTTCAATTGTACATCAATGGGAAGCAATTGGTGAATACCGGATATGACTGGGGAGCAAACTTTAAAGTGGAAGTCCCGGACTCAATTCTGCAAACAATGAAAAGTGGAAAAGCGTTGATTGCCGCTCATTGTGAGAATCGTGTGGGAGGAGGATTGGTAGACTTCGGACTCTTTGCCGAGGAACCGACTATGCCGGTGGAAAAGGTAGCCCCCATCTCTTATGAAAAAGAGTGGACGGGAAGATATACTATGGAGCAACCTCAGGAAAATTGGGAAGCCAAAGAGTTTGACGATACAACATGGACAGAAGGACAGGCGGCCTTCGGCACGGATGATCAGCGAAATGTGCATACTCCCTGGTTCTCACCTAATATATGGGTGAGGCGCGAACTGACATTCGACCCGGCATTGGCGAAAAACAAGCAACTGTATTTACGCTATTCCCATGATGATGTATTTCAATTGTATGTGAATGGAATGCAACTGGTCAGCACGGGATATGAGTGGAAAAGTGATCTCAGAGTAAATATCCCGGATTCTATTGCAGAAACTATGAAAGATGGGAAAGCCGTGATTGCCGCTCATTGTGAGAATCGTATGGGAGGTGCATTGGTTGACTTCGGACTATATGCAGAATTGAGGGAAGCTGAACAAACGTCTGTCGATGTGCAAGCAACCCAAACACATTATACCTTCGAATGTGGAGATGTAGAACTGAAACTTAGCTTTACCGCTCCTTATCTGTTGGACGATCTGGAGACACTTGCCCGTCCGGTCAATTATATCTCTTATCAGGCTAAAGCATTGGATGGCAAAGAACATGATGTTGCTGTTTATTTTGAAATAGACCCGCACAAGGCATTTCGTGCCGGACAATCTACACAAATATATGAAAAGGATGGACTGGCTCTGATGAAGACCGGACAGGAAAATCAGAAATTATGGGTGGATAAAGAGAAAGATGGACGGTCATGGGGATATTTCTATCTGGGAACAAAGGATGACGTGACCTGTGCACAGGGGGATGCAGCCGAAATGAGGGCATACTTTATGAAAGAGGGAGATCTGAAACAAATGAGAAAGTCTGCCGAGAAACGCTATGCTGCATTTGCACAGAAGCTGGATATGAACAGCGATTTCCCGCAACATCTCACTGCAGCCTTTGACGGACTGTATACAATGGCTTATTTCGGCGAGGACTTAAGACCTTATTGGAATAAAGACGGAAAATCAAGCATAGAAGATTTGTATGCAGATGCAGAGAAAGATTATAAAGAAGTGATGGCAAAATGTTATGCTTTTGACCGTCAATTGATGGCGGATGCTTACCTTGCCGGAGGAAAAGAATATGCTGAACTCTGTGCTTTGGCTTATCGTCAGTCTGTATCCGCTTTCCAGATGTCTGAAGATTCGGATGGAGAATTGCTTTATTTTACTCCGCAGGTAGGTCCGGTGGATGAATATTATCCGGCTTCACCGCTATATCTTCGCTACAATCCCGATTTGGTAAAAGCGATGCTTAATCCGTTCTTTTATTATAGTGAAAGCGGGAAATGGGGAAAGCCATTTCCTCCGCATGATTTAGGAGGATATCCTATCGTAAACGGGCAGACGATAGGTGGTGATATGCCTGTAGAAGAAGCAGGAAACGGATTGATAATGACTGCTGCTATTGCTAAAATGGAAAAGAATGCTTCGTATGCAGAAAAGCATTGGAAGACATTGACTCAATGGGCTGAGTATTTATTGGAAAACGGCACGGATACCGGTGATCAGCTTACTACAGATAATTTTGCAGGAGACTGTCCTCATCATGCTAATTTATCCGCCAAAGGTATTCTGGGTATTGCAGCATATGCACGTCTGGCAGAAATGCTGAATAAGAAAGAAGAAGCTAAGAAGTATATGAACGTTGCCGGTGAGATGGCTAAAGAATGGGAAATGGCTGCTTATGCGGGTGACCATTACCGACTGGCTTTTGACCAACCGGATAGTTGGGGGATGAAGTATAATCTGGTGTGGGACAGGCTGCTTGGCTTGAATCTTTTCCCGGAGAGAGTTATTCAGAAAGAGACGGATTTCTATCTTACTAAGATGAATGAGTTTGGATGTCCGTTGGATAGCAGACATAGTTATACGAAAGTGGATTGGACAGTATGGACTGCTTCGTTGAGTGCTGACCGTATGCAATTCCGTAAGCTTATGTTGCCGCTTCATAAGTTTATGAATGAGACTACAGATCGCACACCAATGGCTGATTTGATAAATACGGATGGGAAAACTATAGTAGGATTTACGGGGCGTACTGTAGTAGGTGCCTATTTTATCAGGTTGTTGGAAAAGGAATAATTAGAATCTTAATGTCTTTTAGAAGGTATATTCGGAGCAATATGATATAGTTGATTTATTATTTTAAATAAAAACATTATGAATATGAAAGGTTTATTTTATTTAGTTGTTACTATGGTAGTAATAATTGCATGTACAAATGAAGAGTTTGATGCTAATTCAGAAGTTAAGAAGGAAGAAGTTAAAACAAAGATTGCATCATTAGCTGAAAAATATGATGTAAACGTCGATTTCTTTGAGATTAATCCTTCAGAAAAAACTGAAAATGAGATGTCATTAGAAGAAATTGAAGAATTGTTTCGTGATATAAAACAACTTAGAGAACACCCTGTTGAATTAAAGATGTATAAGGATAAAGAAGAAAATGGCTGTATGTTTTATTCTACTAAAGAGCAGAAACCTAGTGTGCCGCTTGCTAAAACACGTAGTGAAATTTATTCATTCAGTGATTGGATTTGGAATCTTACATGGTTTAGTGTAACTTTGATCGAAGATAACAAAAATGTAACAGTAATGACAGATATAACAGGATTATCAGTTTATACGTATTCTCAATCTTATGCGAGTGGCTATGTATCAGGAAATGCTATATCATTTAATAGTACGGGGAAAATTAAGGCAACTATAACTCAGGTTGTTGGCTTTAACCTTTCTTATGTTATTAATTCTTCAGGGACATACGATAAGAGTGCGGGAAAGGGAAGTGTTACAGTTTCTGCATATTAATGATTATTGAGAATAAAAATTATGATTATGCCTCCAATGTTTTTTGAAATTGTTTATGTTCTGATTTTGTTGATTGGGATATTGGTCGTGTTGAAAAGTCATCAACTTACTAAACCATATAAATATTTATGGGTCATTTTGGTTTTGTTATTTAATCTGTTAGGCATAATTGCCTTTTTGATATGGAAACAGTATCTTAACAAAATGAGCAATAGTGGATCGCATGGAAATGTCTGATTTGATATATAATATGAATCGGGTAAACTTTTTTCTCTATGCTCTTTGTAAATCCGGGATGGATTGAATAGACCATTGAAACTGGTTGTTTTTCTTTGATTTAGCCACCGTTATTATGTAAGCCCCCGATAAAGTACCCGTATAAAAAAGAATCGCTATAGCAAATCGAACAAAGCTATAGTGATTCTGTATTTATATTCTTGTTTTTCGTTAGAGTATTATTAGAGTTCTTTGGAGT
>NZ_JAMOKH010000067.1:0-16533 GCF_023656585.1 Bacteroides sp. B1-V-101
TCGAACGATAGAAATCGCCAAGAAGTTCAAGCTGATAAGGACTAAAGGTCATGTCACTCTTTTTCATCTTTTATTCATTTTAGTTGATACTTATAGTAGTCAACCAAATCCAGGGTAAGACATAACCGCATGTTCCAATCACATTGAACGCATCAGCTACTTCAATAGTACTGCTCTCTCTGAAAACATTAAATCATATATCAGTCAATAATACATAAATTATCAGTCCTTAATACTTGATTTCTCAATTATTAATATCTGAGAAATCAAACGTTAACAGTTGAGATATCAGATATTAACATCCTGTAAATCAAAGAATAACACAGTAAAAACGGTATTTATCAGGACGATGCAGAGTGAGAGCAAGTCCTTGCTCTCACTCTGCTACCACTGGATCTCTAACAGCTAAAACATCGATGAATAAAGGGATACAGACGAACTGTTAGAGCATGAGAGCAAAAGCACTATCTTTTTCACTGGGGGAGAGTAAGCAAAAGAAACGCACGATACCGGCTTTGAGGCGTCACCGGTACTAACGGCAAATATCCGGCACACACCCGATTATTCTCTACGGACAAAGGGAACGAAGCCGACATCTGCCGATGTTCCTCCAAAGCCTGACCGGCTAAAGGATAATAATCAATCCGAAAAACTCCTTCCGCATCCGCAGCCAAATAACGATCCGTCAAGAGCCATGCCACCACCCCCATATTCATTCGCAGATTAATTTCGACACAAGGATGAATCCGGTAAACAGGCGCTTCATCCGGAAAATGACAAATCATCATATCCACTCCCAAGTATCCATGATAAAAGCCACCGAACAAAGCTGACAATTCTTCTTCCAAACGAGTCCGCAGCCTGATAAATTCTTCTTGTGGCACATAAGCCGATAGTTTCTGCAGAATCTTCTCGTCAGACAGCAAGTCATTCCCTGCATACATCCCACTCCCACCCGTGTGGAAGACCGAATATCCAGCAAAAACAACCCTTCCTCTCCCGTCAGCATAAAACTCCATAGCGAAATCTTCCACCTTATTATATATAGGTTCGCCTACCACCCCACCCTGAGAAGCAGCGACACGGGCACACCAACCGGAAATAAAAGTAGTAAATATGCCTTTACACCAATTCAATCCTTTCCCGCTTCCGGAAAGCGGAGCTTTTAACAAGCACGCTTCCCGCCCTTCGACGAACGCACTGCACTCCGCCAAAGTACTCAAATAAAAAGATTCTCCACAGAAGTATTCATTCAACCGCAACCCAGGCAACAACTTTACCGCCTGCAGACGATGCGAATGCTCTCTCAGAATATTCATATAATCCGCAGAAGGCAGCTCCGTCTGATCTGCCCCCAATGTCATCAAACGCTTCCGCAAAGCAGGGTCCCACCCCCACGGAGAGAACTTCCGGTCTTTACCGTCAGCCACTTCCGGTTCCGTCAACAAGGCCACATCCATGCCCAAAAGTTCACTCTTTGTTTTCAGGAAGTCCGCATTATAAGCAGACGGTGCAAGCACCGCACTTCCCACTTCGGCATACCACATAGGAAGCAACGCCAGGTCACTCGCCATCTGTCGGGCGGAAGCCGGCGCCATATAGTTCGTCTCACCGCTTGCCAACGCCATATCATGCTCCGGATTGAATATATAAACAGGTCTTTTCGTCATGTCAAAGATGGATTCAACACATTATTCTGCAAATATATACAGGAAATAATCAGGAACTTACACAATAAAGAGAAACTTATAAATTAAAGCACATTTTTGCTATCTCTACTTTGCAAATCCTAAAAAAAGCACTATATTTGCCAGCCGAAAAACAAAGAAACGAAATGGAATCATTCTATCGCACACACGCCTACCTCGTTGAGCACACCAATGCCCCCGTTCGCCGCGATCTTATGGACGAGATCGACTGGAGTGACCGTCTGATTGGTATCAAAGGGACACGTGGCGTAGGAAAAACCACTTTCCTCCTGCAGTACGCCAAAGAGAAATTCGGCACCGACCGTTCCTGTCTGTTCATCAATATGAACAACTTTTATTTCTCCGGTCACAGCCTTGTTGACTTCGCCAACGAGTTTCAGAAACGTGGCGGAAAAGTACTGCTGATCGACCAGGTGTTCAAACATCCCGAATGGAGCAAAGAGCTACGAATGTGCTATGACCGTTTCCCCAGCCTGAAGATTGTCTTCACCGGTTCTTCCGTCATGCGACTCAAAGAGGAAAACCTCGAATTGCGTGACATTGCGAAAAGTTATAACCTGCGCGGATTCTCTTTCCGTGAATTTCTGAACCTGCAGACAGGAATGAAATTCCGGGCATACAGCCTCGAAGAAATCCTCAGTACACATGAACAGATAGCCAAAGGAGTACTTTCCAAAGTACGACCGCTGGATTATTTTCAGGATTACCTGCATCATGGTTTCTACCCTTTCTTCCTTGAAAAACGTAATTTCTCGGAGAATCTGCTGAAAACAATGAACATGATGGTAGAAGTGGATATCTTGCTGATCAAACAAATTGAGCTGAAATATCTTTCAAAGATAAAAAAATTACTATATTTGTTGGCTGTGGACGGACCGAAAGCTCCGAACGTGAGCCAACTGGCAAGTGACGTACAGACATCCCGCGCTACGGTAATGAACTATATCAAGTATCTGGCAGACGCGCGTCTGATTAATCTGGTTTACCCGAAAGGAGAAGAATTCCCAAAGAAACCGTCAAAGATTATGATGCACAACTCTAACCTGATGTACTCCATTTATCCGGTGAAAGTGGAAGAACAGGATGTACTCGACACGTTCTTCGTTAACACTTTATGGAAAGACCATAAGGTACATAAAGGAGATAAAAACGTCTCTTTCATGGTAGACGAAGTGATGCCGTTCAAAATTTGTGCGGAAGGTACAAAAATAAAGAATAACCCGGACGTGACGTATGCGTTGCAAAAGGCTGAGATAGGCCGCGGCAACCAAATACCTCTTTGGATGTTCGGATTCTTATACTAAAAAGATTTATTTACTTAAATATTTAATTTAGTTATGACTAAACAGAAGAAATTCATCACATGTGATGGTAACCAAGCTGCAGCACATATCTCGTATATGTTCTCTGAAGTAGCAGCTATCTACCCCATCACTCCTTCTTCGACTATGGCTGAGTACGTAGACGAATGGGCTGCCGCAGGACGTAAGAACATCTTCGGCGAAACAGTATTGGTACAGGAAATGCAATCTGAAGGTGGTGCTGCCGGTGCAGTTCACGGTTCTCTTCAGGCTGGTGCATTGACTACTACTTACACTGCTTCTCAGGGTCTTCTTTTGATGATCCCTAACATGTACAAGATTGCCGGTGAATTCTTGCCTTGTGTATTCCACGTTTCTGCTCGTACACTGGCTTCTCACGCATTGTGTATCTTCGGTGACCATCAGGACGTAATGTCAGCTCGTCAAACCGGCTTCGCTATGTTGGCAGAAGGTTCTGTACAGGAAGTTATGGATTTGGCAGGTGTTGCTCATCTGGCTACTATCAAATCACGCGTTCCGTTCATGAACTTCTTCGATGGTTTCCGTACTTCTCACGAAATCCAGAAGATCGAAATGTTGGAAAACGACGACCTCGCTCCGCTGATCGACCAGGAAGCTTTGGCTGAATTCCGTGCCCGTGCACTGAATCCGATGAAGCCGGTTGCCCGTGGTATGGCTGAAAACCCCGACCACTTCTTCCAACATCGTGAATCATGCAATAACTACTATGAAGCAGTTCCTGCTATCGTAGAAGAATACATGAACGAAATTTCCAAGATCACAGGCCGCAAATACGGTTTGTTCGATTACTACGGTGCAGAAGATGCAGAACGCGTAATTATCGCAATGGGTTCTGTAACTGAAGCTGCCCGCGAAGCTATCGACCACTTGGTAGCAAACGGCGAAAAAGTAGGTATGGTTGCCGTACACTTGTATCGTCCGTTCTCTGCTAAACACTTCCTGGCTGCTGTACCCAAGACTGCAAAGAGCATCGCAGTGCTTGACCGTACAAAAGAACCGGGTGCTAACGGCGAACCTCTTTACCTTGACGTTAAAGACTGCTTCTATGGCGCAGAAAATGCTCCTGTTATCGTTGGCGGTCGCTACGGTCTGGGTTCAAAAGATACCACTCCGGCACAGATCATCTCTGTATTCGAAAACTTGGCTATGCCAATGCCGAAGAACCACTTCACTATCGGTATCGTAGACGACGTTACGTTCACTTCTCTTCCTCAGAAAGAAGAAATCGCTCTGGGCGGTGAAGGTATGTTCGAAGCTAAATTCTACGGTCTGGGTGCTGACGGTACAGTAGGTGCCAACAAGAACTCTGTTAAGATTATCGGTGACAACACCGACAAACACTGTCAGGCTTACTTCTCTTACGACTCCAAGAAGTCGGGTGGTTTCACTTGTTCTCACTTGCGTTTCGGTGATACTCCGATCCGTTCTACTTACTTGGTAAATACTCCGAACTTCGTTGCTTGTCACGTTCAGGCTTACCTGCACATGTACGACGTAACACGTGGTTTGCGTAAGAACGGTTCTTTCTTGCTGAACACCATCTGGGAAGGCGAAGAACTGGCTAAGAACCTGCCTAACAAGGTGAAGAAATACTTTGCACAGAACAACATCTCTGTATACTATATCAACGCAACTCAGATTGCAATGGAAATTGGTTTGGGCAACCGTACCAATACAATCCTTCAGTCTGCATTCTTCCGTATCACAGGCGTAATCCCTGTAGATCAAGCTGTTGAACAGATGAAGAAATTCATCGTTAAGTCTTACGGCAAGAAGGGTGAAGACGTTGTTAACAAGAACTACGCTGCTGTAGACCGCGGTGGTGAATACAAGACTCTGACTGTCGATCCTGCTTGGGCTAACCTGCCGGATGATGCAAAAGCAGAAAACAATGATCCTGCTTTCATCAACGAAGTAGTTCGTCCGATCAATGCACAGGACGGTGACTTGCTGCCGGTATCTGCATTCAAGGGTATCGAAGACGGTACTTGGTATCAAGGTACTTCCAAATACGAAAAACGTGGTGTAGCTGCATTCGTTCCCGAATGGAATGCTGAAAACTGTATTCAGTGTAACAAGTGTGCTTACGTTTGTCCTCACGCTTCTATCCGTCCGTTCGTACTCGATGCTGAAGAGCAGAAGGGTGCTAAGTTCGAGCAACTGAAAGCTGTAGGTAAAGCATTCGATGGTATGACATTCCGTATTCAGGTAGACGTTCTCGACTGTCTGGGTTGCGGTAACTGTGCCGACATCTGTCCGGGTAATCCGAAGAAGGGTGGTAAGGCATTGACCATGAAACACCTTGAAAGCCAGTTGGCCGAAGCTGATAACTGGACTTACTGCGCTGAAAACGTGAAGAGCAAACAACACCTGGTAGACATCAAGGCTAACGTGAAGAACTCTCAGTTCGCAACTCCGTTGTTTGAGTTCTCAGGCGCTTGCTCCGGTTGTGGTGAAACTCCGTACGTGAAACTGATTTCTCAGTTGTTCGGTGACCGTGAAATGGTTGCTAACGCTACAGGATGTTCTTCTATCTACTCCGGTTCAGTTCCTTCTACTCCGTACACTATGAACGAAAAGGGTCACGGTCCTGCATGGGCTAACTCCTTGTTCGAAGACTTCTGTGAATTTGGTTTGGGTATGGAACTGGCTAACGAAAAGATGCGTGCCCGTCTGGTGAAAGTAATGAACGAAGCTATCGCTTCTGATTGCTGCCCGGCTGAATACAAAGAAGTATTTGCTGAATGGATCAACAATATGCTGGATGCAGAAAAGACTAAGGAACTGGCCGAAAAGATCATTCCGATGGTAGAAGCTGCTAAAGATAAATGCAACCACTGCAAGCAAATCGCTGATCTGCAACAATATCTTGTTAAACGCAGCCAGTGGATCATCGGTGGTGACGGCGCTTCTTACGATATCGGTTACGGTGGTCTTGACCATGTAATCGCTTCCGGTAAGGACGTCAACATCCTTGTATTGGATACTGAGGTTTACTCTAACACAGGTGGTCAGTCTTCTAAAGCTACTCCGGTAGGCGCTATCGCTAAGTTTGCTGCTGCAGGCAAGCGTGTACGTAAGAAAGACCTCGGTCTGATGGCTACTACTTACGGTTATGTATATGTTGCTCAGATTGCTATGGGTGCTGACCAAGCTCAGACTCTGAAAGCTATCCGTGAAGCTGAAGCATATCCGGGACCATCACTGATCATCGCTTACGCTCCATGTATCAACCACGGTCTGAAAGCTGGTATGGGTAAGAGCCAGGAAGAAGAAGAAAAGGCTGTTAAGTGCGGTTACTGGCACTTGTGGCGTTACAACCCTGCTTTGGAAGAAGAAGGCAAGAATCCGTTCCAACTGGATAGCAAAGAACCTAACTGGGAAGACTTCCAAGGTTTCTTGAAGGGTGAAGTTCGTTACGCTTCTGTAATGAAACAATATCCTGCTGAAGCTGAAGAACTGTTTAAAGCTGCTGAAGAAAACGCTAAATGGCGTTACAACAGCTACAAACGTCTTGCCAGAGAAAATTGGGGAGCTGATACAGCTGAATAATAAGTAGAAATACTTTGTACATAATAAAAGGCAGGAATCCTGGAAACAGATTCCTGCCTTTTTTGTTTATATCTTAGAAGTAACGATTACTTCTCACGAAGATATTCATTAAAACTCTAAAGATATGATCGGATTTGTTATTTGGATTATCGGTTTGATACTGACTTTCAGAGCTGCCATAGAGATTTGGAATATAAATGCGGCTGTAGAGAAAAGACTTATAGCGATTGTATTAATCGTTCTTACCAGCTGGCTGGGACTACTTTTCTACTACTTCTATGGTAAAGAAAGAATGGCAGGATGGTTAAAGTAGTGTTTGCATATCAATCTTTCTCAGGAATCCAACTGTTTACCAGTTCCTGATGTTCTTCCATCCATTGACGGGCAGCCTGTCTTTCCATTGTCTGCGCCTCTTCCAGAGCAGTCATTAAAGAGCTGATTTCCGCATCAGTCAGACGAATGTTGCCCAAAAGTTCGGCAGCAAAAGGGTCTTTCTCACTAAAACCTTTCCATGCTATGGTATGAATGGATTCCGTATTTCCATATATCAGCTTCGGGTCCTGAAGAACTTTCAGCTTGAAACGGTCGAACATCCAGTGAGGCGTCCATCCCGTCACGACAATCCAGTCTTTCTTATCAATCGCTTTCTTTAGGGAAGCAGTCATGGCAGGTCCGCTCGAAGTCATCAGTTTATAATCCAATCCATAGTCTTTGATGGCCTGATCGGTAGCTTTCATAATACCGGCTCCGGCATCAATATCGACAATCTGACCGGAGAAACGTTCCTTTTCCGCGTTCAGTTCTTCGATTGAGTTGATCGTAACGTAATCCGGAACCACCAGCCCGATACGGGCACCATCATAAATATCCCCGATAACTTCGAGTTTATCCCCGTATTGTTTCATATAATCTTCCATAGTGACAGGCATCCAGACATCCATAAATACGTCTGCTTTCTTACGGGAGATAGAGGTAAATATAGGTGCAAGGTCGGCATTCAGCAACTTTACATCGTATCCCTGATCTTCAAAAATCGCTTTGGCAAGGTTTGTCATGGCAATCCCTTCCGACCAGTTGGCATAAGCGATACTTATCTTCTTACTCTTTCCGTTGTCTCCGCAGGAAACGAAGGTTAAAAGTATGCCGGCAATAAACATTGCCGCAATCATTTTTATCTTATTCATTGATTATTCCTTTCTTTGGTGTGATTCTTATTTCTTTTTACTTTTTCTGTTATCTGCCATACCCTGAGTGATGCGGTCCAGCACGATCGCCAATATCACGACTGCGATACCGCCTTCAAATCCGAGTCCGATTTTCATTTGGGTGATACCTTTCAGCACGATTTCTCCCAATCCTCCCGCAGAAATCATGGCAGCAATCACTACCATCGAAAGTGACATCATGATCGTCTGGTTGATTCCCGTCAGAATAGTAGGCAACGCCAAAGGCAATTGCACCTTATAAAGAAGCTGCCAGGGAGTAGCTCCAAAAGAACGGGAGGCTTCTACTACGTTTTTAGGAACCTGACGAATGCCCAGGCCGGTCAGACGAACCACAGGAGGCATTGCAAAGATGATGGTGGCAAAAGCTCCCGGCACAGTTCCCAATCCGAAGAATAGGACAGCAGGAATCAGATAGACAAAGGCAGGCATTGTCTGCATAAAATCGAGGACAGGGCGCATTATCTTGTTACAACGATCACTGTTGGCAGTCCAGATTCCCAACGGAACGCCCAAAAGCAATGCCAGACAGGTGGAAGAAAGTACTAATGCCAGTGTCTGCATCGTTTCTTCCCAAAAGCCCATGCCGTAAATAAGTAATAAACCTAAGAGGGTAAATACGGCTGTCCCCTTACCCGACTTAAACCAGGCGAGTGCAGCCAGCACTGCGATTGTGATATAAAAAGGTATTCCAAACAGTACGTGCTGAAAACCGTCTATGAATCCTCCAATCCCCATACTGAGAGCATCAAAAAAGGAAGCAAAATGTTCTGTGAGCCAATTTATGGCTGTCTCTATATATTGTCCGATATTTATCATAATTCTATTGCGTTTTGAATGATTTCATTAATTTCTTCTTTATCTTTTCCCGTTACTTCGATGATCAATGAGGAAAGTGGCACTACGCCTTCAAACTCCCGATTCTCATTTACGACCCAGATTGGCGAGTTCGTTTTTGTCATCAACGGAAGAATATCTTCCAGCACCGTATCCCCCAGTACCGAATGAACTTCATGTCTTACTACAGACTCGATGGAGCGGATTTGCTCTTTTCGCAGTTTCAGCAAGTCGTTCAACCGCACCTCTCCTACTAACAGATTATTGGAATCGACTACCGGAAGAACGGTCAGATTCCGTTCGCGCATCTTACGGATCAGCACCTCCGGACCTTCTTTCTTCAAACGTGCCACTATGGGTTTATCTACCATAACTGAGGAAGCCGTAATAATCTTGCTTCGATCTACATTCTCCACAAATCGTTCTACATAAGCGTTGGCAGGTTCGGTCAGGATTTCTTCCGATGTACCGATTTGTACAATTTCTCCATCCTTCATGATAGCAATCCGGTCGCCCAATTTAATCGCTTCACTCAGGTCGTGAGTAATAAAGACAATCGTTTTTTTCATCTTCGACTGCAAAGTCAGCAGTTCATCCTGCATCTGTACGCGGATCAAAGGATCGAGTGCCGAGAAAGCCTCATCCATCAACAGGACTTCGGGATTATTGGCCAAAGCCCGCGCCAGCCCGACACGCTGCTGCATCCCACCCGACAATTCACTGACCATCTGATTCTCGTAGCCTTTCAGTCCCACCAGTTGCATACTTTCCATCGCTTTCTGCTCCCGTTCTCCCTTTTTAACTCCCTGTAGTTCGAGTCCGAAAGCTATATTATGCAAGACAGAACGGTGAGGAAGCAGACCGAAGTTCTGAAAGACCATAGCCAGTTCTTTTCGGCGAATCTGCAACAGTTCTTTATCCGATACTTTGGCTATGTCTGTTCCATTGATAATCACTTCTCCGGAAGTAGGGCGTATCAAACGGTTGATGCAGCGGAGTAAAGTGGACTTTCCACTACCGGACAGCCCCATAATGACGAATATTTCGCCTTCATTAATGGAAAGATTCGCATCTTTCACCGCAACTGTACATCCGGTCGCTTTTAATATTTCACTTTTTGTTTTACCTTCTTTCAACATCTTCAAAGCCTTCTGCTTCTCATTGCCAAAAACCAGATAGAGATCTTTAATTTCTATTTTACTCATACAATAAAATGGTTTAGGTTATTAAAATAATATATACAGCAAGACAAGAACAAACGATAACAGGAATTTTTCTTTATATCGTATAAAGTTCTGATTTAAATACGGGACAAATAACAATGAATCCCGAAATAATTAATAAAATGATTATTGACAGACTGAGTAATTAAAAAAGGAATAGAATTTGATAAGATAATCCTTTCAACGAATAGCAAAAAAATAGCATTTTTATGTATAAAAACAGTCTGTTCCAGTATCTTGCTGGCACAAAGATACAAAAAACAGATTAAACATGCAAATTATATTCAAAATCCGGGGCATACAGAGGGCTTTATTTGTAATGATATGGAAAGTTTTCGGGTAATATTCCCCTATCACTCAGCAAAATAGAACAAACCGGCAGATAAATATAAAATAAGTTTGAATATTTCACCTAAACACCGTATATTTGGCATCAATAACTAAACTAGATTTATATGTTCAACAGGGCTATTACAATTTTCCTGGGGA
This sequence comes from Bacteroides sp. B1-V-101, assembly GCF_023656585.1. Classification (NCBI taxonomy): domain Bacteria; kingdom Pseudomonadati; phylum Bacteroidota; class Bacteroidia; order Bacteroidales; family Bacteroidaceae; genus Bacteroides; species Bacteroides sp. B1-V-101. The sequence goes on from NZ_JAMOKH010000067.1 coordinate 10,377, forward strand.
AGGATAATTGTCATTACACAACAAAAGAAAAACAAACAGGTACTGCCACACTAGACGACAAAAGCCAAGTACAGTTCCTTAGTAAAAAGAACCCCAAAATGCCGTTTTTCTATAGCCGGCAGAATCTCTACATGATAGGTTTCCTGCTCGCTTTTATAGTGACTCTGCTCGAATTTATGCGAGGACGGCATCAAAACTTTAGGGTCTTCTCAGACGCTACTCAATTCTTCTGGCAAGGCATCAGCCCATACACAACCGAATTTGTAGAAGCTCACGGACGCTACTTCCTTTATTCTCCTGTTTTCACGGTATTGTTCGCTCCGTTTGCGTATCTGCCTGCATGGCTGGGACCTTTCGCATGGAATCTATTCAATTATTCATTGTTCTTTGTGGCGATCTTCACGCTGCCCCAACAATTCACCCAGCAGCAGAAATGCCGTATGTTCCTTTTTCTGTTACTGATTTTAGGACAAAGTTTACTTTCATTTCAGTATAACATAACGGTAGCCTATTTATTCTTATTCGCCTATACGTTATTGGAAAAAGACCGTGGATTTCTGGCTGTTCTGTTCATCATGATTTCGGGATGTACCAAAGTATATGGAATTTTCGAACTGGCATTGTTGCTGTGCTATCCTCACGTATGGCGTAACTTTGGCTATGCCGTTGCAATGGGCATTGTATTGCTTGCGTTACCGTTAATCAAAATAGCTCCTGCAGATTTGCTCCCCTATTATGAAGAATGGTGCCATAGTCTTGCTGTTCATCAATCCACCGGAGCTTATGATTCATTTTTCTATGCCCGCCCCATTGCAGCATGGACATTGCCACATTTCCGTGCACTTCAGATAGGAATGCTCGGTCTGCTGACTCTGCTCTTTTTGGGGAATTTCCGCAAATGGTCGTCTTTTGCCTTCCGTGCCCAAGCTTTGGGCATTCTCATGGGCTGGGTAGTATTACTGAGTGACTCCGCCGAGAAACATACCTATATTATCGCATTGGCAGGTTTCATGCTCTGGTATTGGAGCAGACCAACACGTACCGCAACAGACAAGATTCTATTTTGGTGCTGTTTTGTGCTGTTATGTATCGTTCCTATCGACATATTCGTCCCTGTTCCCATCAGAGATTTCATTACCAGGACCTTATGGCTTCATGTATGGGTTTTCTTTATTGTATGGATACGGATGATATGGCTTACCTTCCTTGCATCCTTCATTCATCCACGTGCCACAAATGTTCTTTCAGATTAACGCATCCGTTAGCTTTGAAAGAAACTTCTTCTGCCAGCAAGAGTTGTTTTTGTTCCACCCAACCGGGCACCAGCCTTCCGATGGAATTTACAACTCTATGGCAAGGAATGGATAATTCATCCGGCACTTCTTTCAATGCACGCCCCACCATCCGTGAGCATTGGGGTGCCCCCAAGAGCAAAGCAATACCTCCATAGGTAGATACTTTTCCCACAGGTATCTGGGATACGACTTCGTACACTTCCTTCCGAAAGGATTCGGAAAAACTCTCTTTATCTACTTTATAATCTTTCATATATCCCTCTTTACGATCTCAATGAAATCATCCTTTCCTTTTCAAGAAGTCTGTCGGGCTCTCTCCGAACTGCTCTTTATAGCACTTGGTGAAATAAGAAGGTGAACTGAAACCGACTTCATAACCAATCTCCGCTACGGTCATGTCCGAAGAAGCAAGCAAAGAAGCTGCCTTCTTCAAACGGGCGATACGGAGCAATTCATTCGGAGAGTAGTTAGTCAATGATTTAATCTTGCGATAAAGCTGCACACGGCTTAGTCCCATGTCTTTGCCCAAGTCCTCCACATTCAAACCGGAGTCTCCCATTTTCTCTTCAATCAATGACTTGAATCTTTCTACAAAATCCTTGTCCATATCGCAGACATCTTCTTTTGCCAATGTCTGCCCGTCACCAAAGAACTGTTTCAGACGACGGTGAGAATCGATCAGATTGCGGACACGTGCCAGCAACAGCTGTGAACTGAACGGCTTTGAAATATAAGAATCCGCACCACCGTCATATCCCTGAATACGCTGTTCGTCCAGTGAACACGCTGTCAGCAGAATAACCGGAATATGACAGGTCTGTAACTCACTTTTCAGCCGGCGGCAACATTCAATGCCATCAATGCCCGGCATCATCACATCAGAAATGATCAGGTCCGGAACATACTTCATAGCCTTACGGATTCCTTCGGAGCCGTCTGCCGCTTCAATCACCGTATAGTCTGTATGCAACAGCGTATGAACATACGAACGGATATCCTCATTATCATCAATAATCAATACGGACGGTTTGGAAGAGTCATATCCTTTTTCCAGTTCTTCCTCTTCTGCCAATAGAACATCTGTTGTACGGGAATCCGCAGAAACAAGGGTGGTATCCGGTTCGGCAGCAACAGCCTCGCAAGACTGTACAGGCAGTTCAACGGTAAAGACCGTGCCCTGTTTCTCATCGCTCTCTACAGAGATCATACCACCGTGCATTTCTACGAAGGCTTTTACCAATGCCAGTCCGATTCCCGAACCGGTATGGTGCATATCGATCTTATAGAAACGGTCGAATACATTGCGGATATGTTCGGCAGAAATCATGGAACCGGTATTTGCCACCGTGAAACGTATCCATCGCTTGTCCTCTTTACTAAGGGAAGACAGACGGATGGCTATTTTCCCGTTTTCCGGTGTAAACTTAAAGGCATTGGACAGGAGATTGAAATAAATACGTTCCAGCTTCTCCATGTCTGCCAGTGTATGATAATCCGTATCCGGCATACTATCAAAAGAAAAATGGATATGCTTCTTACGGGCTGCCGCCTGAAAAGACTCATTCCATCCTTCGAAAGAAGAAAGGACATCCACCGTAACCGGAGTATATTCCATCTTGCCGTTTTCATATTTACGGAAATCCAGAATCTGATTGACCAGACGCAGAAGGATGTTCACATTCCGCTGAATCAGCATGAGCATCCGGTGCTGATCTCCGCTCAGTGTCTTGTCCGCCAACAAATGTTCTACCGGATCGGCAACCAATGTCAACGGAGTACGGAAGTCGTGAGAAATATTGGTGAAGAATACCAGCTTGGCATGAGTAGCTTCTTCCAGTTGATGAGAAAGTTGTATCAATTGGTCACGCTGTTCTTCCAGTTTGTCACGTTGCTCTTCCAATTGTTGCTTCTGCTTAAAAAGTTCTTTATTCAAGCGATTCTTTGAGCGGAGTGATTTATAAACGACCAATAATAAGCCGGCTACCAATAAAAGGATAATCAGACTGCCGTATAAAACGACCTGTTGTGTAGCTACCTGAGAGAGATAGCCACCGATACGTCCGTTGAGCGTTTCAATCTTTTTGTCGAGTTCGGAAATGTGTGTGGTCTGCAACTGCATGACGTGTGCGTTGGTACGGTCCACAACAGCGGTATTCATCACCGTTTCTTTGGGATAGGGTTTCTTCTCCAGAATATCCATAGCCAGTTGCAGTACCTTATCACCATTGGTCGGATAGATAAAGGTGGCATCCAGCACACTGTCCAGAACCAGTTCCAGTCCGTTTCCCTTACCCGGCAAGGCATCTATGCCGACAAAAATCATTTCCTTCTCCCGCCCTGCCATCTTTGCTGCCTGATAGGCACCCGGAGCGATACGGTCATTATGGGCATACACAGCATCAATCTTAGGATGCCTCCGAAGCATACTATCCATTTCTATCTCTGCCGGACCACGTTCCCAAGCAGCATCCGCTTTATCAATCAGCTTTATATCCGGGAATTTACTGATGGCAGCCATAAATCCCTGATGCCGTTCCATTGCAGGAGTCGAACCGCTCAATCCTGTCAGTTCTACTATATTTCCCTTCCCTTTCAGACTGGAGGCAATATAGTTTCCTACCGAACGACCAATTTCATAATTATCGGCTCCGATATAGGCAGTATATTTATCCGAAAGAATCTTCCGGTCTACAAGAATAACGGGGATGCCTTTCTGATAAGCTTCTTCTACAATCGGAGTCATAGGAGCAGCTTCGTTAGCGGAAATAATCAGCAGATCGACTCCTTCGTCCATAAAATAATGGACATCTTCCGCCTGCTTACTGTTATCATCCCCTGCCGAACGGATTTCCACCGAAACACCATTATAAAACATCGCTTCCCGAAGAATCTCATCATTCATCTTATGTCGCCATGAATCATCGCTGCATTGAGCCACCCCAATACGAAAACGGGGTGTATCCTGCCGGCAAGCCGTCATCCCGATTAAACAAAACAGCACCAGCATCCACTTCAGATATCTCATCGTCTTCATCCATCTCATCATTTCGTAGTTCTTTCTGTAATCCAATTAAGAACAAAAATAAGAAATAATACTGTAAAGTTCTCTAACTTCAGCTATTTATTATTCTAAAAAGAAGGAAAGCAGTCCTCTTTCAGACCATCGGAAAGTATTAACAAAAGTATAAAGCGTAAAACAAACACTTAATCAATGTTATAAAACATAGCGTTTTACTTGGATAATTTGCAGATTTCACAGAAGTCCGTATCTTTGCACTGTGTTTTTCATAGTATTAGATTTAAGGTTAACAAAGGTTGGAGCAAGGCGTTGCTCCTTTTTTTATGCCCTGACCTTTCATCTACCGGTTAGTTTTCATCCCATTCCTTTTCCAGTTTACCATCAATAGTGTAGCGTTTCCATCGTCCTACACGGCGACCATTCTTATATTCCCCACATTCACGAAGCTGGTCATTCTTTACATAACGAGCTTCGAACGGTCCGTTCTGCCTTCCGTTCACATAGGTAGAAGTTTCCCAATAATCAAAGCGGTTGCTCACTATCAGCCGTCGTTCCTTGCCATGCAATCTGCCGGCCTGATAGGTAGCTTCATATCTCAATTCACCATTTTCCAGATTATATTCACGGTATAAACCGTCTTTACGATCGTTCTTCATATAATATTCTTTCTGCCTTACCCCACTTCCGTTGGCAAATGAGACATGGAGTCCATCTTCTTTTCCATCCAGATAGGTTTCAATCATCAGCGTATCTCCGCTTTCAGCAAAAGTAGTCCACCGACCATTCTTCTTTCCATTCTTATAACTACCCAGTATACGTGGCGAGCCAAACGTAAACACGGACGAATATTCACCGTCCTGCAAACCTTCTTCATTGAAATAAACGGTCTCATACAAATCATATGTACCTTTCAGAAAAGTATACTGTTTGCCTACCTGCTTCCCGTCCTTGTAATTATGCTCTTTCCGCAAAGTACCGTCAGATTCGTACGACAGTTGCTTCCCGTGCTCTTTCCCCATCCGGAAGTTTCTTTCACTTTCCACTTTTCCGGTAGTAAAGTAACTTTTGCTCGTACCGTCCAGCTTACCTTCCTTATAGGACTTTTCTTCTTTCAGCTTACCGTCAAACTTGGAGTTAATCTTGAAGAGGCCATCCTTCCGCCCTTCTTTATAACTTCCTTCCGTTATTAATATATTGTCCACATATTCTTTGTATCCGCCATCATAAAAACCATCTTTAAAAGATGCCAGCACATAGGCGGAATGATAACCATCTATGATGCGATGTTCGCCATTCAATGCTTTTTCCGTTTTCAGTTCCCGAAACAACAGTCTGCCATCGCCTACATTGACAACGGATACCTGATCGATCTTATATTCCTTTTGCGCAAACAAAGGAAGAGCAAGATATAAAAACAAAAATACGTTCCAGCTTTTTGATCTGAGGAAGTTTGAAATGTGTTTCATAAAGTAGTTTTCTCTTTTTAATTTATTATTTAAAGACCTGCCGCAAAGATAGGCAATCGGCTTATAAAACAAGGCAAAGAAGAGGGGGACAATTAGAAAAAAGAACATCTGTTATTATCATTCTAATAATTAACAGATTAAGTAGTAAATCAAAACACAGGGAAGGGGGACATTTACTGAAATAAGAAACAGAAAAGAAGGTGTGTCAAAAGCAACTAAATTCCCCTCCTTCAGGAAGGAGGAGAGTTTAGTTGCTTTTGACACATTTACATTTGCAGTATTAAATATCACAACAAAATATAAGTGTATATTTGAAAAGTAGAGTTGCAGTGAACTAACTTTGACACTAGTCTTAAATGACTATAGGCTGAATCAGA
>NZ_JAMOKH010000068.1:0-13722 GCF_023656585.1 Bacteroides sp. B1-V-101
TACGCTGTTGACGAGACAGGATTTCAATGAATTCTTCTTTACTCATTTTTTGCATAGTCTTTTTTCTGGCAAAGATCGAGACTTAAAGATACAAAGACAACGGGTACTTTATCGGGGGCTTACTATTGAATAGTGCTTCAAACAATTAGTTCATAATTTTTTTCATGAACTGGTGAGTTCACTATTTTAACTTCCATAGATTCTTATGTATAACTTTAGAAGTTAGACATTAGTAGCTTTACCATGCCACTTTCAGACAGTTTTGAAATCGACTCTTGATTCTTCTTTCATTTGCTGGTGAAATAGAATCAACACGTTTTATAAATCATTAAAAATTAAATGTATGGAAGTAGTAACCATTGAGAAAAGAACATTTTCGTATATCTGCGAAAGGTTCACGGAGTTTGCCAAGCGGATAGAGAGTTTATGTAGTACTCATACTCAGAAGGTAGAAAACTGGCTAGATAGCCAGGAAGTGTGCCTGTTGTTAGGTTTTAGTAAGTGAACGCTGCAATATTACCGAAGTAGTGGACGGCTGGCTTATTCTCAAATCGGCAGCAAGATTTATTATAAATCTTCCGATATCGAAAGAATTATTGCGGACAGTGAAACACAGAATCAATCACCCAAACAAATCACGCCTTATGAAAAGAACTAAAGAAAATTATCCATTCTTCAACCTGTTTTCCATTGTCGGTACATGGGAAAGCATTAATCTGAATCCTACGGTTATCATCTACCGAAACGACAGAGACTATCTTTTTTCTATTATATATGTATCTTACATCGTTTTTAAAGTTACAAAACTATGTATTCTCTTCCAAAGTAAGTCTATGCAAAAGGCTATGAATCAGTGATAAAGATGCAAATTCGTGGGACTTTTTCGAACTAAATTTTAGTCCCACGATTTATCCACCGATAATATGCTTGAAACGGCTATTTTCTGCTACCTGCGAGAAAAAAGAAATCCCTGATAACAACTGATTATCAGGGATTTGCTTGATTTTTCTTTTGTCTTTCAGTGATCCGCCTGGGGCTTTCACCGTAGCGGTCTATATCTTTGATTTATAAGCTCTTGTAAACCTTAAAAAATTGTACCGTAACGAATTAGTAACGATTTATAGGAACGCTTGTTGTCAGTGAGAGGCATTCGTTTGTCAGCCGTTCTCTGATACCGCAAAGATAGGGCATTACTTTTTATTTTCCAAACATTTGATTATTAAATCTTTAAAAAAGATCCCCAGTGCAAGGGGCGAACCTATATATATGGATAGGTTTGCCCCTTGCACCGGGCGGATGCTGCATCAGTCCTACAGCCTTGCCGTCCGCCTCGATACCGCCATTTATGTGAAGCGGTTCCCCCTCCTTTTTCGCTGAACCGAAAAAATCATGGTGTAGTACACGTATAGTATCCCATGCGCTGCCTTTTATTGTTATTCTTTTGCAGCAAACATTAAAAATTAAGTTTGTTATGGAAGTTATTACATTTGAAAGTGAAGCGTATAAAGCGCTTGTAGGGAAGATTGAAAAAATCGCCGGGTATGTAGCCGAAGCGCAGCTGCCTTCGGAAGAAAAAAAGGAGGCTTGGCTGGACAGCAACCAACTGGCGGAAGCGTTGGGAATCAGTACACGTACATTGCAACGCCTGAGGGATGAAAACCTGATCAGCTACTCCATGCTGCGTGGACGGTGTATGTACAAGCTGTCGGAGGTCGAACGCTGTCTGGAAGAGCGTACCATTCGGTGCAAGCCTCAAACATTGGAGGATTTTCGCAAGAACTACCTAACGAGAACCGGCAATGATAAGAAAGGATGATATACTGAAAATGACGGAAAAGGGCATTTCCGTATTCCGCTATTACCTGCCGGTGGACTTCAAGGTGGGAAAGAACTTCCTGAACCCTTTTTATAAGGATACGAAGGCTTCGTGCAATATTTATTACGAACGCAAGGCAGGTGTATTTAAAATGAAGGATTTCGGGAATGAGGATTATTCGGGGGACTGCTTTGAACTGGTGGGCAGGCTGAACGGCCTTAGCTGCAAGGAGCCTAAAGAGTTTGTCGAGATCATGGAAATGATAAACCGTGATCTGCATTTGGGGCTGTCCACACATGAGGAATATCATGTGAGCCATAGCAAAGTCCCCCAAAAGAGTGAAGTGGTATCGGAAGAACCGAAAGCGAAAAGCGTCCGGCCTTATACTGTCGTGCAAAAGCCCTTTACGGCTGCGGAACTTGCCTTTTGGAGCAAATCGGGAATCGGGGAAAATGTTCTGAAAGCGTACCGGACGGTGTCGCTGAAGAAGTTCAGCAGCGAGAACCAGGAAAGGAAGCCTTTTTCCTGCATGACAAGCGTCGATGAACCGATGTTCGGATATATGGGGAAACAGCATATCAAGGTTTACCGTCCGTGTTCACAAATGCGGTTCCTGTATGCTGGTGATTTTGGCGACAACTACTGTTTCGGGCTGGAGCAGCTGCCGGCAAAGGGTGATCTGCTCTTTATCACAGGCGGGGAAAAGGATGTGATGAGTCTGGCGGCACACGGCTTCCATGCGATCTGTTTCAATTCGGAAACGGCTTTTATCCCTGCGGCTGTCATACACCGGCTTTCATTCCGGTTCAAACATATCATCCTCCTCTATGATGTGGACAGTACCGGGCTGAAAAGCTCGGCGAAGCGTGAAGAGGAGCTGAAGGAATACGGGGTTAAACGATTGTTGCTCCCGCTTGCCGGTACAAAGACGGAAAAGGATGTATCGGACTACTTCATGCTGGGGAACAGCCGTGAGGATTTGATAAAGCTTTTTCTGGACTATCTGGAAACCTTATACAGTGAAACCATGTCGGCATTGAAATCCTGCGAGGTGGATTTCAACAACCCGCCTCCCATTGCACAGATGATCGTATCGGTAAATGACGTGCCTCTCGGAACTCAAGGCAACCTGCTTTGTATCACCGGCGGAGAAGGCACGGGAAAAAGTAACTATGTGGCGGCACTGATTGCCGGTGCTATCCGTCCCACCGGAACGGATGTGGATGCGCTGGGCGTTACGCTCCACGAAAACGGCAGGAACAAGGCAGTACTGTTCTATGACACGGAACAGAGCGAAGTACAGCTGTATAAGAATATCAGCAACCTGCTGCGGCGATGCGGACGTGAGGCGATGCCGGAATGGTTCAAGGCGTATTGTCTTACGGGAATGAGCCGGAAAGAACGCCTGCTTTCCATTATCCAGAGCTTGGACAAGTACCATTATCAATACGGCGGTGTTCATCTGGTGGTGATAGACGGGATTGCGGATTTGATAAAATGCGCCAACGATGAAGCGGAGAGCATAGCCGTCGTGGAAGAACTGTACCGGCTGGCCGGTATCTACAAGACGTGTATCGTTACGGTACTGCATTTTATCCCCAACGGGCTGAAGCTGAGGGGACACTTGGGAAGCGAGTTGCAGCGGAAGGCTGCGGCGATCCTTTCCATAGAGAAGGACAGCGATCCGGCCATATCGGTGGTGAAGGCTCTGAAAGTAAGGGATGGAAGTCCGCTGGATGTGCCTATCATGCAGTTTTCGTGGGATAAAGAAAAGGCCATGCACGTCTATCTGGGCGAAAAGCCGAAAGAGGAAAAGGACAAGCGCAAAGAGGATGAGCTTGTAGCGGTGGCCAAAGAGGTATTCAGCCGGAGGCGTTTTGTTACTTATGTGGAGCTTGCGGAAGAAATCCAGTCGATACTGGAAGTGAAGGAGCGTACGGCGAAAAGCTACATCAGGTTCATGCGTGAGAAAGAAATCATTCTGAAATCATCCGATAACCAGAGCTATTATGTTATCGGGAACTTTTAAGGAGGAAAGCGTATGTTAGTAGATAAAACGGAATTTGAAGCATGGATGGAACGTATCATGGGTGAGCTGTACCGCATCTCACGGAAGCTGGACAAGGCGGAAACGAGGGAAAAGCACCTGAACTACCTGAACGGAGAGCGTCTGTACGACAATCAGGAAGTATGCCTGTTGTTGCGCATCAGCAAACGCACGCTGCAACGATACCGGAATAACGGGGTGTTGAAGTTCTATTCGATATATCACAAGACATATTACAAGGAGTCGGACTTGCACGAGTTCATCCGCAACAACTTTGACGAGAACGAGATAAAACGGCAGGCACGTGAGGACAAACTGTCCGAGAGCTATCCGCTGCCGAAAGAATAAGTCCATGTTTTTGCTTTGTACCGGTGAAACTACTGCCGTGAGGCAGGAAATCCCAAACTGCGTATTGGTGTTTGTCATGGCAATGACTTCATACAGTTGTGAAACAGGATGAAGTTTCTTTTCTTGTTCGAATGGTGATACTCCAAAGGACAGCGGTCCAGAGGGGTATCATTTTTTATGTGTACACCTAAAAATATTCCAGTTTCGTGGCGTAAAAACCGGAATATGAAAAGTTAATTCCCTCAATACTCAAGTATCTATCATGATTCTGCAAAAAAAGAAAAATACATTCATAAGAAGAATCCAAAGGTTTTTTCCTAATTTTGCAATTATGAATATAAGTTGGTCTGAAATAAAGCCTTATGAGAACGAGCTGCCTACTAACTACGCAGATAGAATAGGCAGGTTATATACTGATACTGTTACTGCTGCTTTCAAGAAAAGTAACGGTCAGTTTTTCACACCGGTATCTATCGCCTATTTTATGGGTAAACAAATAAGTGTGAATAAGGATTCTGTCTCCGTATTAGATCCGGGATGTGGAACTGCCATATTATCATGTGCCATGATTGAGAATCTGGTTTTGCAATCAAAAGTAAAACAGATAGAGTTGGTTACATACGAAACCGATGAAAATCTTATACCGGGATTACAAAAAGTTCTGGAATATATAACAATATGGGGGATGCGCCATAATGTCCGGATTGATTGCCGTTCATATTGTGAGGACTTTATTTTATCCAATTATTCAGTATTATATTCTGATACGATTTATGGCAGGGCTGAGAGTTTGCAGAAATATGATTTGATCATATCCAATCCTCCCTATTTCAAACTTTCCAAAGAGGATAAACGGGTGAAAGCGGCTCAATGCATTATAGACGGACAGCCTAATATATACTCTATATTTATGGCCATATCAGCTTTATTGCTTGCGGAACAAGGTCAGATGATTTATATAACCCCAAGAAGTTTCACTTCGGGAAGATATTTCCGTTTGTTCCGTAATTTCCTGTTTAAGCATATACAGATAGATTTTGTCCACCTTTTCAATACCCGGAAAGATACGTTTTCCAAAGATAATGTGCTTCAGGAAACAATTATAATGAAATGTTCCCCTAAAAAGGGGGCAGATTATAATGTCGTTTTATCATACAGTGAGGGGCTTTCCGACTTGGCCACCCCTGCAATCAAAGAAGTACAGCGGAAAGAAATCATTGACCTTACCTCAAAAGAATTGATATTGCATTTGCCGGTCAGCCTTGAAGACGAGAAAATTATCAGGCTGTTCAAATCATGGGATGGCAACCTGAACAAATATCATATCCAGATTTCCACCGGCCCGGTTGTAGCTTTTCGTTCAAAGGAACAATTATGTGAAACCTCCGGAGAAGGAACAGCAGCACTATATTGGTTGCATAACGTAGTAAAGATGCTGGCTGATCATCCTGTCGTAAAGGAAGGAAAACCTCAATTCATCCATATAAATGAAATGTCTGTATCCACCTTGTTACCTAACAAGAATTATGTTCTGTTGCGACGTTTCAGCTCCAAAGACGATAATAGCCGGTTAATTGCCGCACCTTATTTTGGAAACATGACTTCCTGCGCACATGTAGGAATCGAAAACAAACTGAACTATATCTATCGTCCCAAAGGACACTTGAACCGTATGGAGGTAATGGGGATAGCCGCCTTATTGAATAGTGACTTGTTCGATAATTATTTCAGAACATTCAATGGAAATGTAAATGTCAGTGCTACGGAATTGAGGGAGATGCCCATGCCTCCCCTTGAAGTCATTGAAAGTATCGGAAAAGACCTGATTGCCATGAATGATTATTCTATGGTGAACGTAAATAAGATTGTAAACAAATATTTTATGTAATATGAGTAAAATAAGTGATGCACAAGATATATTGTCAGTGTTGGGTTTGCCTCCGGCGCAGCAGAATGAAATATCCGCTTTGACTTTACTTGCATTATGCGGATTAAAGGAAGAAGACAACTGGGCGGATGCCACCCGCAAGAGCTTAAAAATAAGCAAGGATATTATGGCATTTGTCAATGAGAACTATAAAAAAGAGCAGCCGTATGCCCCAAATACACGGGAAACTTTCAGACGGCAGGTGCTTCATCAGTTCTTGCAGGCACGTATCGTAGATTATAACCCGGATAATCCGGCTTTACCGGTGAACAGTCCAAACGCCCATTACAAACTGACAGAAGAAGCCTATGAAACAATAAAATCATACAATACCCAAGAATGGGAAATAAAAGCCCAAAACTTTAATGATGCGGTAGGGCGATTGATTGAAGAGTATGAGAAAAGCCGTGAGATGGAAATGATACCGGTTACTATTGAAGGTAAGGAATTTAAACTGTCTCCGGGCAAGCATAATGAAGTACAAGCGGCGGTCATTAATGAGTTTGCACCTCGTTTTGCGGCAGGCGCAAAAGTCCTTTATATCGGTGATACTGCCAATAAAGACCTTTATTGTAACAAGGAGCTTTTAAAAGAAATTGGCATTCCGATCACAGAACACAGCAAACTGCCGGATATTGTCATTTATGACGGTAATAAAGAGTGGCTATTCCTAATCGAAGTGGTTACTTCGCATGGGCCGGTATCTCCCAAACGTGTAATCGAGCTGGAAGATTTCACGAAAGAATGCAAAGCGGGGAAAGTATATGTTACTGCTTTTCCTGATAGATCAGAGTTCAAGAAACATGTGGCTGATATTGCATGGGAAACCGAAGTTTGGATAGCGGAGAATCCAGACCATATGATTCATTTTAATGGAGATAGATTTATAGGGCCAAGATAGTAAATTTGTATTGAGTATGACAAAAGAAGAACTTATAGGAATAATTAAGAATAAGAAAAGTGCTCCTTTTTTATTTCTTGGATCGGGATTTACAAAACACTATTTAAATACCCCTACATGGGAAGAATTATTATCAAGATTTGCATCTAAACATATTAACGCATATTATACGTCATTAGGGACTTATGATTTATCTGTCATTGCCTCTGAAATAGCAAAAGAAGAAAATAAATCCTTTTGGGATTTACCTAATGATAACAAATTCAAGCAGTCATTTCAAGACAAGGCAATAAGCACAAGTAGTGTGCTTAAATATAAAATTGCAACTTTCTTAAAAGAGCTAACACATAATAGTATTCCAGAAAAATACACAGAGGAATTAGAGCTTCTTAAAACGATTAATATAGATGGAATAATAACAACAAATTGGGATGACTTAATAGAAATATTACTTCCTAAATTAACTAAATATGTAGGGCAAGAAGAGTTGATATTTTCATCCGTTCTTAATATTGGAGAAATATATAAAGTACACGGCTGTGTTTATCAACCTGAAACAATGGTTTTAACAAAAGAAGACTATAATGGATTTAATGATAAAAACACATATTTAGCAGCTAAATTAATAACAATATTTATAGAACACCCAATTGTCTTCATAGGTTACTCTATAAATGATAGCAATATAAAGGAAATATTATCATCTATAGTAAAATGTCTTAATCAGGAGAAAATTAAGAAGCTGCAAAATAATTTATTCTTTGTAGAATGGAATCCTGATGAAAACTCTGATTTTATGATTCAGCCACATGATATTACTATGGAACATGGGTTTATTTTGCCTGTCACTCGTATTATTACCCATGAATATAAACCGGTATATGAATGTTTAGCAACATTTGAAAGAGGAATACCTACACATTTGTTACGTTTATATAAGAAACAATTCTATGAAATAGTCTTCTCTGAAAAACCGGAAAAACAATTATATGCTTTACCCGGAAAAGATATAGATGTAACGCCTAATATTCAAGTTGTTTATGGTTTTGGAGCTATTGATAAATACAAATCTGCAGTAGGATATACCGGATTAAAGGCTATTAATCTATTTAGAGATATAGTTGATAATAATGGAAATTATGAACATGAAATAATATTAACTAAGACAATACCAGAATTACGTAAAAATACAAAGTTTATTCCTTGCTATAAATATTTAAAGGCGGTTGGCATAATAAGTGATGAAACTTATAACAATAATAAATTAGGTGTGAATTTTCCTCTTAATAAGAAAGAAGATTTTTATTTTTATTCATTTCGGGAGGATGAAAAGAAAAAAACTATAAATGAAGCTATTGAAGATTATGCAGATGCTATTTGGAAAGTATGCGCTTTAATTCCCTATTTAGATATAAAAGATGAAGAACTTGAAATTTTACATGATTTTATATCAAAGAATTTCAATGACTTTTTAGTACTAAAAAAGAAACCTGATTATTCTACTTATTTTAAAAAATTAATATGTTTTTATGATTGGAGAAAGTATGGTTGGTAAAAATTGAAATAGAAAGGCTTACTATTATGCGTATAGTATAAACCCCACCCCGCCGGCTTCCCAAGAAACAGCAGAGTGGGGTTGTTTTTATGGCTTCGGTTACAGGAGCTATAACTTCAGCTTGGGTTTGGGCTTTTCGGGGCGGTCAGGATCGGGATCGTCCTTGTTGCCGGACTTGGGAACGCCTCCGATGACGAGCTTGCCGCCAAGTGCTCCCATTGCCTCTTTGATGCTGATGCTTTTGGGCATTTTACTTATTTTGAGTGGCGTCAAGAAACTGATTTAGTATAATACGGTATCGTAAATGAGTTGAAATGTTAAGTATTTACTCTTTTTTGGTTTTCAGTGCTTTAATCATATTATATTCTCAAAATTATTAGTAACTTTGCTATTGCTTACAAAATTTACCGCCGTAAATTTTACAGTGGTAAACTTTGCAGTAGTGAAATCGAACATAAAATGATAAGGATATGAAATTCTACAATAGAGAAAAAGAGTTAGCATCATTGGAAAAGGTTCGCCAAGTATCCTTTTCCGTGCATTCCCAAATGACTGTCCTTACCGGTCGGCGACGTATCGGCAAGACCAGTCTTATATTCAAGAGTTGCGAGGATACTCCTACGGTGTACTTGTTTGTCAGCCGAAGCAATGAAACAGATCTCTGTCTACGATTTACTTCCGAGATCCGGCAGGCACTTGATATTTATGTACCGGAACTTACCAACTTTGCAGAAATGTTCCGCTTCTTAATGGATTTGGGAACACGGATGGAATATAATCTGGTTATAGACGAATTTCAGGAGTTCTATTACATAAATCAAGAGATTTACAGTTTGATGCAGGATACTTGGGATCGACTGAGGAAACAGAGCCATGTCAATCTTATCGTGAGCGGTTCGGTCTATACCCTTATGAATAAAATCTTCAGGGATTCAAAAGAACCGCTGTATGGCCGTGCTGACAGTATCATGAAGTTAGCTCCTTTTACTACTTCCGTATTGAAAGAAATCATATCGGATCATAAGGCCGACTATACTAAAGATGACTTGTTGGCACTCTATACCTTTACCGGTGGTGTCCCAAAGTATATCGAGCAGTTTATGGACAATGGATGTACAAGCATGGAAAGCATGGTCGATTTCATGTTGCAACCCGATTCATCCTTTCTGACTGAAGGACAGGCTTTGCTGATACAGGAGTTCGGAAAAAAATACGGTAATTACTTTTCTATCTTATCAGCAATCTCCAATGGTAAGAACACCCTGCCGGAAATGGAAGCGGTTATGGGTGGAATGAGTCTGGGCGGACAATTGAAGAGATTGGAAGAAGACTATAATCTGGTAAAGAAGAAACGGCCCATACTCTCCAAAGAGGGTTCCCAGACAGTCCGTTATGAAGTTTCGGATATGTTTTTGCGTTTCTGGTTCCGGTATTTTATCAAGTATCAAAATTATATAGAGATACAGAATTTTGAACGCCTGGCAGATATTATAAAAAAGGATTATCCGACATTCTCCGGTTTGGCTCTGGAAATGTATTTCCGCCAACAGATGATGGAAAGCAAGGAATTTGCAGATATAGGCTCTTGGTGGCAAGGCAAGAATAATAAAGATCAGGATGAAATAGATATTGTCGGACTATATGCGGAAGAGAAAAAAGCTCTGGTGGCAGAGGTGAAAAGACAATCCAAAAATTTCAAGCCGGATTTGTTTGCACTCAAAGTAGAGGAATTACGGAAGAAAGCCTTGTTTAAGTATGAGATAGAGAGCAGGCTTTTTTCAATGGAAGATATGTGATTTATAAATTAGTTATAATCAAATATTTAAGAAGACAGAATGAAATTTAAAGCGATTTTGAATAGATTGACAGGATTAAGTTGTCCTATATTTGGTATATCTTGGAATCCTATAGAATCTGAGATTATAATAGCAACAAGAATTATTCGTTACTTAGAAAACAGGAGAGTTCTTTTTAATCCGAGTGAAATGGAATCTCCAACATATTGTGTTAAATCTGCCATTCAAATACGAGAATATCTTACATCAGAAATGCAAAATATGAATGCAAACTCAAAATTATTTGAGTTTGTTAAAGCAATGAGGATAGCAGCCCGAAAGTTTACTGACAGAATGGAATTTAAAAAAGATAAAGATTTTCTATATAAGGCCCAGCACTGGGATCATTGGGCAAGTTGGACTTTTGCTTCTGCTTTAGGTGAAATGAGAGGAACGTTTGGCAATATGATTGCTCAGATAGCTGCCGCATATGGATTGGATGTTGAAGATGAATTAGCATCAATTATTCCTGATTCAGAACATGATGATGAAGTCGAAAAAGCTTGATATATTTATAGTCTATTTTATGATACCACCGAATTCGCATTAATTACAGAACTCTGTTTAGATTGTGATTAATCAACCTTTATTATCACAATAAATAATAAACGGAGAAAAATAAGGGCATAAAAAAACCGCATTTACGGTAATGCGGGCAACCAAGTCTTTCGTTCTTCGAGCGATGACACTGCAAATATAGATATTCCTTTTGTTCTAAACAAGGGTTTGAGTATGTATAAGGAATAATATATGTTTTTGGGGCTTATAGTATTAAACCCCACTCCGCTGTTTCATGGGAAGCCGGCGGAGTGGGGTTGTTTTTATGGCTTCGGTTACAGGAGCTATAACTTCAGCTTGGGTTTGGGCTTTTCGGGCCGGTCAGGATCGGGATCGTCCTTGTTGCCGGACTTGGGGACGCCTCCGATGACGAGCTTGCCGCCAAGCGCTCCCATTGCCTCTTTGATGCTGATGCTTTTGGGCATTCCGCTTAGTTTGGGCGGAGTGCGCTGCCTGTCGGCGAGGAAGTCGGGCATCCGGTGGACATAAGGCTCGGCAGGGGGCGTGTCCTGTGTGGGGACACTGCCCGGTGAGGGACTGCCGGGCGGAGCATCGGCGACGGGTATGCCGGCGGCGGGGGCGTTATCCTGTCCGTCGGGCGTTACCGGTTGGGAGGGCACGACTTCGATCACTCCGTCGGTGCTTTTTTCCTGCGCATCCACTGATTTGAGGGAGAGCAGGATCTTGCGGTCGAGAGCGGCAAGGTCGGCCTTGAGCTGCTTCAGCTCGTCCTCCTTTTTCCAGACTTCCCCGACGACCTGTTCCAGGACGGGGAGTTCCTTCTCAATGGCTTCGTTGTCCCTCGTGTATTTCTCTATCAGGCGGGGGATGCTGTCGAAGGCGTTGATGAAGTTCTGGCAGGCGGTTTTCGGATCGACCGCCAAGCGGCCGTTGTTATAGTTGTAGAGGAAGTTGCCTTCACCACGCACGAAGAAACGGTTCTCGCAGAAGTCCAGACCGTCCTTGACGGTGGTGTCGGTCTTGACAACGATGTCGAAGCCATAGAGCGAGCCGATGACCTTCGGCTGGCCGTGCGTGCGTTCCCTGTCCTCTATCTCGTGGAGCTTGGCGGCAATCACTTTCGGATCATCGCCTGCCACGCCGTCAATCTTCAAGGGGTTGAGCCTGTTGCCCTCCTTGTCGTACTGCATACGGCTCTCGATGGCGGCCTTGTCCTTCCTGACACGGGCGATGATGTCATCGTTGCTTGCCCGGTTCGCCAGGAAAGTTTCCAGTTTGATGCGTGATTCCCCCTTGCCACGCTGGAAGGCCTTGCGCTCCCCTTCCATGCCGGCAATCCGCTTCTCCAACCGTGCCTTGTCGAGCAGGTCGGTATTTCCGGAAAGCACCGCCACGTACTCTGAGAAAGGTATGCCTCCCTTCTCGTCCATGCCTCCCTCGTCGATGGTACGGCAACCCATGTTGTTCTGCTTGAGCTGGGTGATGAAAAGCTGCTTGTTGTAAAGCAGGTTGAACTTGTAGCTGTCAAGCGACTTCTCCACTGCGTAGATTATCACGTCCACCTTGTTGTCCGCATAGAGCTTGGCCACCTCATTGCCCTTGCGGATGCCCCGGCCGTCCCGCTGCTGCAAGTCCGAAGGCCGCCACGGTGCGTCGAGATGATGGATGGCGACACACCGCTTCTGGGCGTTGACTCCAGTGCCCAGCATTTCAGTAGAGCCGAAGAGAACACGTATCTTTCCCTCGTTCATCGCCTCGATCATCGCCTTGCGCTTCTTCTCGGTCTTGGCTTCCTGAATGAAACGTATCTGGTCTTCGGGGATGCCGTGATCCTCCACCAGCTTGCGCTTGATCTCGCTGTACGGATTCCACTGGTCGGGCTTGTAGGTTCCCAAGTCCGAGAAAACGAACTGAGTGCCTTTATGCCCGGCGTATTTATTGTAATACTTCGCAATCATATCGGCGCAATGGGTGGCCTTGTTGTCCTTGTCGTCGCCGTAGGAGAGCGGATCGATGAGCCGCATGTCGAGCGACATCTTCCGGGCGTAGTCGGTGGCGATGAGCATCTTCGCCTTCTCTTCCCTCTCGTTCAGTGGCGGGCGGCCCAGTACGGTGGCATTGCCGGTCTTGGCGAACTCGATGAGCTTCTGTATGAACTCCCTCTGGTCGGGCGTCGGGGGTATGTTGTGCAGTATCTCGTTCTTTTCCGGACGGTCGATGCCGATGTCGGCTGCGGTGCGGAAGTCGGTGATCTCGGAATAGAACGAAGCGAGTTCCGGAACCTTGATGAAGTAGCGGAAACGCTCTTTCTGCACCACCTCGTTGGTGACGGAGAACTCGTAATCGACGGACTTCCGGGCAAACACCGCCGCCCATGCGTCAAAGGAGTTGATCCCCTGACGCTCCAATTCCCGGGGGCGCAGGTACTTGAAGAGCAGGTACAGCTCGGTCAGCGAGTTGGAAATGGTGGTTCCCGACAGGAAGGTGGCTCCCAGGTCCTTGCCGGTGCGCTGCTGGATGGTGCGCAGGGCGAAGAGCATGTTGAGCGCACGCTGGCTGCCCTCGCTGTTGCCCAGACCTGCCACACGGTCGTGCCGGGTGGTGAACATCAGGTTCTTGAACCGGTGCGATAAATCCGAAATTTTGGATTTGTGCCATTATCAGAACTTTCTTATTTTTTTGTTTGACATTCTAAATATATTGAAATTCAGCATCTTTTTTATATAATAAGTTCTGATTATTTTTACGGTCGTAATATGCAGGGTATAGAATAT
>NZ_JAMOKH010000069.1:0-12316 GCF_023656585.1 Bacteroides sp. B1-V-101
GGAATCCCTAAAGAAATTATTGTTTCTATCTAAAATATCCGTCCAATGAGGAAAAACCCATTGGACGGGTCTATAGCCTAACCAAAAATCTTTTGTTTCACAAAACGACCCTTTTTCTGTACTAAAGAAAACGGTTCTTTTTTTGCTTAATCAAAGAACTTATGTCGCTACGGTGTTTAGTTAACCAATCTTCCAAAATAAACGAAACTAAAGATGAAATAGGTATTTTGGCTTTAGCTTTGAGCAACCCAAACACCTCTTTTACATCTGTATCAACATATAGAACTTCCTTGCAATTATAATTTTTTCCTTTAATGTACTCTAATAAGTCCGTCAAATCCATTTCACTAGAGCCATTAAAATTAAAAACTTCCGAAGAAGTTGTTTCCATTTCTACATGAAGTGGTTCTTTCTCCTCTTCAACTTCATATTTAGCTTCTTGAATAGGAGCTTCATTTATACTACTCCCATGCAATTCTTCACCTCTTATCATTTTAGCTATTTCCAGAACACTAGAAATACCTTCATTTTGCTTTTTCCTTAATTTATCAGCCATGTGCAAATATATACAATAAATGAATAACTTTATAACAAATATCTATTAAAAGAATATTTTATTTTATTGCTCCTTCTTGAATGATATAATCATAAGCATTCTTCACCTTATCAATACACTCATTACTAATTGCTAATGTATTTATACGTTCCATAGCAACAGAAGCTGGTATTTCATCTGTAACAAAACCAACTTGCTTAAGAATATCAACTACCTGTTCTTTTGTTTCATATCTTACCGCAGTTCTCATATTGTTAGGTAAAAAGAATATTTTAGCTTTTACATTTAAATACTGTAACACTTGGATAAAAAAACCTGTACTATCCATTGTAAATTTATCGTATTTAAATGGGCATATTATTATATCCGCAGCTTTAAGAATAGTTCCCAGAGCATCATCATCAATCTTACCAGGCAAATCTATTAATAGATTTCCTTGCTCAACCTTAGTAAAATCACTAATAATTTTAGCAACATTAGATATATCGGTTTGTATAACCTCATATTTAGGTTCATTATCATAGGTCGCAATATCTTCTTTTCTTCTATCCGATAATGAACGCTGAAAATCTAAATCCAATACTAGAACTTCTTTTCCTTTTTCTACTAGATAGTTGGCAAATTGTATGCAATTAGTCGTTTTACCACAACCGCCTTTCTGATTCCCAAATAATATTATCATATCTTACTTATATTTATTAATTTTGTTGCTGTCCTCTTTTCTTTTTCCTATTAGGAGATTTATCTTGCTGTACATTTATATGCTGGCTAAGAATATCACAAATAGCATCAATCAGATTAAATCCCCTTGCCAGTTCTGAATCTTGTTCAACATTTATTCTTTCCATCTTATCAAGAGTAACTAGAGTAATCCTATCTTTACTATAGCCATCTTTTATAATATTGATTCCTAAATCATCAGTACTTACGATTACTTTATTCTTTTTATCTATTAGATAAACTAAATTATCATCTTCAACAAAAAGAATTCCTTTTTCTCTTAATGTAGAATGTAAATCTGAACTATGAGCCAAATAACTATTTATCATATCAGTATAGACAGTATTTTTTTTATCCATATGCTCTTGAATCAAAATATCATCTTTTTTCACATGATAAATTCTACTTAACAACTCGGCTTCTTTAAGTGTAGCAACATTAAATTTATTTGCTTCATACACTCTGCTATTATATCTAAGTTCTTTCAACAGTTTTTTATCAAGAACCAATAAAGCCTTATCATCACCATTTATAAATATTGTGCCATTCATTGAAAACCTATAACCGTAATCTAACATTAATTTCTTGAAACTATCCATTGTATATTTTGTTCCATCTTTCAAAAGAAGATTAATTATACTATTACAGTGTTCAACTTTTGCTTGTTTATTAGGCTCTACTAAAAGTTCCTTCAAATCCATAACTTCCCCACCTTTCAAAACTCTCTTATTTCTATAATCAATTAATGTATATCCATAAGGTTTAGTATGTCCTTTTCCTGTATGAAAGACTAAATTTATACCAAACTTATCTTTCATCAAAGTTTGAAGTTCTGTATAGGAAAGTCCTTGCTTATATTTAAATAAAAGAGCTGTTATCTGTTTTCTTCTTTCTTCATCAGGTGTATATTGTTTAGCTTTATCTTTTATCTGCTCTAATTGAATTGAAGCGTGCTTTTCACCACCCTTATACAAAATTAATAATCCATCCTTTTCTCTTAATTTCCATCCTGATTGTTCAAGTAACAACTTATATTGCTGCACTGTAGAAAAAGAAAACTCCATGTATTTTGAAATATCATCTTTAGCCTTCAAAGCTAAATCAACATTCATTATTTGATTTATGACTTTCTGTGAGCGCACAGCTTCCATATTATCTTTTACCTTCTGTCCGTTCTTCTGTACTCGTGTAGAAACAATATGTACATGATTATTTTCTGTATCAGAATGAAAATATATCATATAAGGATTATTTCCATAACCCATTTTATTTATATATTGCAAAGCTACATTTTTCAAATCCTCTGCCGAATATTCACGCCCCTTACATGAAATCACTGCATGAAATTGTTTTGCCTTGACCGCTGGATTAGTCCTACAGACAGATTCCATATAAGCTATATAATCCGACTTCTTCAAATTATCTGGATTCATAGCAAAATTTTCTGCAACAAGAAGTTCACTCTTGCCTTCCTCATTCTTTCGCTCATTATAATCAATACCAGCGAAAGAAGTTGCCGCTTTTAAAACTACTACTACCATATTTATAACTTCACACCGCAAATATACAAACAAATATTCAATAAAAGAATATTTCAATATAATTTATTCATACAATAAATATACAAATATTATATATTCATATATTATTTATATATATAATATTTTCCCCTAAAGTTTTTGGTATCATAATAATGTTTTCTCTTCGTCCATGCCGGGCAGAACCCGGAAAAGTACGGTATCAAATACCTTCCCGGTTTCTCTCCAGTGCAGGCAGAAAAGGTATCAATTAGATGCAATCCTTTTGCCGATGGGCGGTAGTTCCTGAATGGTGTCGGTGTCTTTTCTTTTATGATGCAGCCGTTTTCCTGTATTCAGGTATAGAGAGAAACGACACAAGGAACTTTAGGGAAAAGAAATAGTAACGCTGTCTTTATCACTAAAATTATATATATAAATATTATATATACATATATTATTTGATTGACATCAACTTACGCCAAGTAACATTCAATTTATCTTGCATAATTACATAGTCTGCCATTTTCTTTTCTACCTCATTAAGAACCTCTTGATTAACTTCTTCCTTATGAATATTTACATACCTAGCCAACTGATTTATATTATTTCCTATACGTTTCATTTCCAAACAAATTTCATCCATCGAACGAATAAATTCTTTAGGGTCAATAAGACCAACTCCTTTCCTAAAGACTCTCTGTCTAAAATAATCTGACATACATTTGCTAGATTTAGAAGCTTTAGTTAGTTCTTCATATTCTAAATTCGTTAAGCGAACTTTCACTATTCTATCTCTTTTATTTGCTTTCATACTATGATACTAAATAATATATGCCCCCAAGTTGCGAGGGGGCTAAACTCCTGATTTATCAGGCAAGATTTGGTTTTTGTGTCCACAAAAACACATCTTGCTATTAATTTCTACAAACGCAAATATATAAATTACTAAACACCCTCCCAAACAAAAGGGAAAAAAATACAATTAGATAAGTTTTTTTGGTATCATAATAATGTTCTCTTATCGTCCATGCCGGGCAGAACCCGGAAAAGTACGGTATCAAATACCTTCCCGGTTTCTCTCCAGTGCAGGCAGAAAAGGTATCAATTAGATGCAATCCTTTTACCGATGGGCGGTAGTTCCTGAATGGTGTCGGTGTCTTTTCTTTTATGATGCAGCCGTTTTCCTGTATTCAAGTATAGAGAGAAACGACACAAGGAACTTTAGGGAAAAGAAGATTTTTCGTGTGGCTCTTTCTGGAACTCTGGAAGTGAAGCGTGTTAATCACATATTATATATTATTTGTTTATATATTATATATTCACATATTATTTATATATATAATATTGTATTTTGTTCCTGTTCTTTTTCCCTAATGTTTTATGGTATCAATTTTTTGCGTCCGGCTTCCGGCTGCTTTTTGTATTTGGTATCAAAAGGTCGTTCTACAGGGTGTGCCAGGAATGATAATTCGGTATCAATTTCTTTCCCTACAGTATATCAAAAAAGCATAGGGACAAAAACCCAACTTTTTAAAATATGTTTTTTTTAGATAGGGACAAAAACCCAACTTTTGATTGATTATTTGTATCATATAGTGTCTTTTTTTGTTAATAGATGTTCTTTTCCCTAAAGTTTGTGTTAAGATTATGAGAAAAGTTCCTTTTTTATGGGTTTATGTAATAAGAAAAGTTCCTTTTTTGTGTGTTGGTATGATTATCAGGTTTTTTTTATCAGCTAGTGATGGTAGTACCCTTAAAAATGAAAGGGTAACTATCTGAAAAACAACAGATAATGGTAAAAAATCAGGGACAAAAACCCAACTTCTTAGGGACAAAAACCCAACTTCTTAGGGACAAAAACCCAACTTCTTAGGGACAAAAACCCAACTTTTAGACCCCTCCTAGGGACAAAAACCCAACTTTTATTCATCTTCTTTTTCTTCTCCAATCATTCCGGGGAGTATTTCTACTTCTTTTAATAATACGGATAAACAATATTCTGCTTTATTTGAAATTTTATTCCAGTTATCTCTAACATATTCGCCTAGATAAAGCATCTTAGTTACTACTGCTTTATAGTTGCTTAATGTAATCTGTGGAATAAACTGCTGCAAATGCTCGTCCTTCATTGCAAAGTGCAAAGAACAAAAATTCGTTATCATCTTCTTTTGTCCTTTTAATAGTTCTTCTTCCTTCTTTGATAATGCAGACTTAATAACTTTGAAATTAAGTTTATAAGGCTGTGTATCGCCTGAATTACGATAAACTTCTGCCATTTCAAACCAGCAATCAGCCTGTTCAAACAAATCATCGTAAACAGGGCGTATTACACGTTTATACAAATCTTTAAATTCGGGGTATTTATCTTCTAATTTTAAGAATTTCCGAAATCTATCCACATAGATAGAAAAACCACCTTTTTCTTTCCATGAGCTAATCAGCATATACATTCTTATTGTATATCTACTTTGCGCTCTTAAAGCTATCTCTTTTATATAGCGTGTAAAACCTCTATCAACATTAATGAAAACTTTAGCAACCTCTCTATCCATTTCTAAAGAAAAACCTCTTGAATAAGGAGTTTTGGGTATATTTGCCTTAGTGAATAAACCAGTAATAGACCAACTATCCTCACCTGTTATTGGGTCTTTAACATCAAGCTCTACAGGAATACTGATTAATTTACGAACCATGCTTTTTACTTCCTTGTATTGGTCTGGATTAACGCCCAAATCCCGATATGCGATATCTACTCTTATACGGTCTGAATATTCTTGAAATAAAGATAATTGCTCGCATGGAATAGATGTACCATATTTATCTAGATGCTGAATACTTAATTCTATGACATCCTGTAATTTCTCTATAACAGCAATTAAGATTCTAATCTGTACTGTCTTAAAATCACCAGCCATTAATGTAACTACATTAGGTTGTTTCAGCCATGTGGGATTTTCTGGGAGTTTCACAGGAAGATTTGTACGAGGATGCCCTTTCCTAATTCTAACAATCTCACCGTCTATTTCTTCTTTTTCTTCTTTCACCGCACGTTTTCGGGCTTTTATTTCTCTATTTACCATCGCTTATTATTTTGACTGATTAATACTCCAAAAAAAAGTAGAATAAAGAACACAAACATAAACTTGGCTATATAAAATAGCCCTATGAAAATCATTCTAAAAATAGCAATGATAATTTCTAATAGATTTCTTATTATGTTCCTCCAGTCCATTTTCTTTGTTTTATAATTCCTGTCGCCAAAGCTCCGGCTGCACTATTGTATAACCAGCACTTTGCAAATATACTCTTTTAAATTCATCGGGCAACGTTCCTTCAAGGAATTGCTTTTTATGCCTTGATGCAGTTCGGCGGTCATATGGACTATTTTTAGACCAACCTCTTTTAAGAATTAGTTCCTTAAAGCATTCATCTAATGTTTTTGCTTTATCTATCATAATCTTTTCGTAAAGAAATTATAGGGTTTTTCATCCCTTTATACGTTTCACAAGGATTTCCTAACAGTTCGCACATAACAAAATGTACAATTTTTCCTTCATCCAATGATAAATTCGATTTATTTGCTAATTCTACAACTAATGTATATTGATAACTATAGTTCTCAACAACAATTTCTTTTTCATTGGAAACTTCATTGTAAATCTTTCTATACTTATGCCATAAAGACGTATTAAAAAGCTCTACCGTAAGAAAATTGTTTACCTGCTCTGTTGTATAGTCTTCTGGCAAACGTTTCCCTGTAAGTCTATAAACAGCCTCCATTTTTGCTTTTTTTCCTACAAACTTTTTTTTCCCAATCATCTGACAAGAAGGAAGTTCATCCCTAGATATAAAAGGCTTCAAATCTGACACCCTACGATATACCTTATATTCAATAAACATTCTATCTATATTTTGATTATATGACATCTATTCCCTTTCACACTATTCGAAAAATTATGGTCATTTATCCCAATCATAATTATCGTAATCTATTTCCTTTCCTGTAGCATGGCATTCAGCCACATAATCAGCCCATTTTTTTCGCTTCGTCACATCAAAAGGCATACGTAGAAACTCATCCTTCCAAGGCTGTATAAAGTAACCAAAATCGTGTTTGTTCGTTACATACTGAACAGCATCTCTAATGGCGTTATACTCATATCCTTCTTTCAACAATGGTTCGTCACCCAGTTTAGAGTATATGTTTGCCACTTCCCGAAGCATCTTTGCAAATTCTTTGTATGTGGCAAAATTCTTTTCTTTTTTATCCATAATCATTCTTTTTTGTTTTGAGTATTAATTTTTTTCGATGAAAGTATTGGTTGTATTCAACACCCCGGCTGAATCTCGACTTTTGCCATCTCTTATGAAGATTCCTTCTTCTTTCAACCGTTCATAATCAAATTCATTCATCATGATAATGACAATATTTTCATTTGTATATAGCTTACACTTCATAAATTGAGTACCTTCTATTTTTCCAATTACGTCTATTTGGATTGTTCTTTCATTCATAATTCGTTTATTTATATATCGATTTGAGGATTATTCTTGTTTTTTTACTTCATATCCCTTTTCTCTGAGATACGCTGCTATATACTCATCATCTCCGACATCATTAAGGACATCGAAAAGATAACCTTTTACATAACTGGCTACTGCAACCGCATTTGCATACTCGATGTTCTGCGAAATGAATCTCACTTTCTCTGTTCTTCCTAAGCCTCTGAAGGCTTCTTCAATTTTGCTCATATTTATACTGTTTTACGCTAATTCTGTTTCAATAAACTTCATCATCTGATTGTGAAAAGAACCACTCCTTTTTTGCGCAGCCTTACAATCATCAATGGAAAGATTCGATTCCTTAATTATCCCTATTGCGATTGCTGGCATATCTCTGACTACTACAATATGCTGAACAGCAAACCAAATACCATCAATAAATTCATTATTCATATCTTCATTTTATTGGTTAAAACTCATATTCACTTTCATTGAAATTTTCGATTGAATAAATTAAACCACCGAAGTCACCTGCTGAGAAGCCTCCAGTAATATTACTTCGATGTGTTCCCTTATACTTACCAAAGGTTAATGTTCTTTCTTGATTCATTACTATTCTGTTATGCGTTATTTGGTATGATAATCCCATTTTATCTTGACTTATATATCTGGAAAAGAGACCTGTGAACTAAAGACTACTCTTTCTTTTCCTTACGCCTCGATTTGAGAAATTCTTTAGCCGCTTCTTTGTCCTCATGTACTTCATCTGATACATAATATATTATAGCCTTTGAATTGTGAGGATTGTTTTTCCACTTTCTTCCTATTGCATCCGGATTTACAACATATCCTTCTTTTGCCCATTGCAGGGCTGTTAGGCTCTTTTGGTTCATTCTCTTATACCAAAGAACCTTACGATGCATTTTTGTCCGGGGAGTAATTACTCCGTCTGCACATACCAGTCCTTCACAGTTGTAACCGGGGCTTTCCAGAAATTCAATTTCTTTTTGAATTTCTTTTATGCTCATTTTCTCGATGCGTTCCATGTATTGTGCAATCGTTTCATCTGTCATATCCGCTGCCATATTTCATGAATTTATGTATTAAAATAAGGCTATTAACTAGTTTAATAGCCCATTTTTGATTTCAAATACTATCAAACGTATTTATCCAATTCTTTTTCTAGCTTTTCCCTATCAATCTCTGGAAATAGTTCAAGAACAAGACTTAGCGAATCGCAATAATTGTTTGCATAGTTTTCTGTATCCATCAATCGTAACACCATTGAACAAAAAATACTCTTTTCCTGCTTAAAAGTACGATTTAACACAGAACTAGATAATCTGAAAATTTTCTTCTCTACTCCAATCATAAATTAATCCTTTCACATTTCTAATAATTGACTATCAATCTGTAGTTTTCTTCAATGCTTCAAAAGAAGACAAGTAATCATCAACAGCTTTATTTAACGCTGCATATTTATCTTTCCACGTCCTTATTTGCCGTTGTGTTTCAATATACCTATCATTCAAAGTTGCATAATTCTGAATAGCAAATCTAATAGCTTTAGCATCTGTTTTTTCACCAGATAATTTTTTTAGATTTTCTAACTCTGCGCAGGCTGCATCGTCTAAGCGTAATGTAAACTCTTTTTTCATAAAAAAATGATTAATGAATTAATACTGAAAAATAGCACTAACAGTTGGCTACGAAATGGATTTAAGAAGCAATGTTTCATGATTTTGTTTGCTGTTCTTTATACTGGCAGCCAAACCAGCTTTAAAGGTTTGTTTATCTCTTTATTTTCAATACTCAAAGATAGTGATTTTCTATAAATGTCGCAAATAATAGGACAATTATTTTTGTTAAAAATGGTTTTAGGTTTATAGACTGCCGAGGTTTTATTTTTCCCTAAAGTTTTTGGTATCATAATAATGTTCTCTTATCGTCCATGCCGGGCAGAACCCGGAAAAGTACGGTATCAAATACCTTCCCGGTTTCTCTCCAGTGCAGGCAGAAAAGGTATCAATTAGATGCAATCCTTTTACCGATGGGCGGTAGTTCCTGAATGGTGTCGGTGTCTTTTCTTTTATGATGCAGCCGTTTTCCTGTATTCAAGTATAGAGAGAAACGACACAAGGAACTTTAGGGAAAAGAAGATTTTTCGTGTGGCTCTTTCTGGAACTCTGGAAGTGAAGCGTGTTAATCACATATTATATATTATTTGTTTATATATTATATATTCACATATTATTTATATATATAATATTGTATTTTGTTCCTGTTCTTTTTCCCTAATGTTTTATGGTATCAATTTTTTGCGTCCGGCTTCCGGCTGCTTTTTGTATTTGGTATCAAAAGGTCGTTCTGCAGGGTGTGCCAGGAATGATAATTCGGTATCATTTCATCATGCCATGTTTACCCATCAGTGCCGGAACTCCGAAAAGTACGGTATCAATTTCTTTCCCTATAGTTCTTATTGGGTTAGACAACAAGACGCATTAAAATGTATTCTCAAAGTGAGAATGTATTTTAATTTGCGTCATGTTTCCGCTTCTGCAATGCTTACTAAAGTGGAGTTACCTAAAAGGTAGTGGAACTTTACTAAGGATTGCAGAAGGGATAAAGAAACATACCTTAGAAGGGTGGGTGGGTTTACCGATAGCAAAACTATTGGAGCGTAACAAAGTGAAGCGATTAAGCCTTTTTGGTTCTTTTTTGGCGTTTGAAAAAAGAACTCCCCCCAATGAGGGGGGAAGGAACCTTTAAGCAACCTTTGTATTTTTCTCTTCTTCAACTTCTTCCACATCTAGCCTTATATTTAGATGCTGGGCTATGAATTTACTACCTTTAATAGCATCTGCCAATACAGTAAATAAAAATTTAGGTTCTTCTTTTATTGCTTTGCACCATGATTTTAAATAAGCCGCATTTTCTTCTCTGACGGTTACAGAAATACCCAAATATACACCAGACAAAGCCGATATTAATTCTGCTACAAGTTCTTCACGCCCATAATTGAATTTATCATTTTCATAAAATCCTTTTCGATTTAGTCTATTTTTAACACCTGTACTATGTCCCATTTCATGTAATTCTGTACCATAAAAACTTTCTCCGTCCTTAAATTGGCTCTTTAAAGGTAAAGTAATGCTATCATTTGATATTGAATAAAACGCACTATCACTAGAAACCGTTTGAATAGGACATACCCAATTTTGATTCTTATTCATTTCATCAAGTATTGGATTTACATACATTTCTTTCTCTTCTTGTGGCTGTTCCTCTCCTGAAAATTTAGCCTTTAATATATCCCATCTATTGGGATATTTTTCCGCAAAGTTTGTTTGGTCTAAATTAAAAACTTGGAAATATTTTGTATAAGCTGCTAAACGGTATTCTTTTTGTTCTTCTTCTGATAATTTGTTATATTCATCATATGAAATTTTTTCATTTGTCTGACGATGATAAGCACAAAATAATGTATAATAAACAGGAAAAGCAACAGCACCTTTTAGAACATTAATACCTTCGTTTCGTGCTTGATTGAATGTCAAAAAAACAGGAGTTTGATAATTATATTTTTCACACAAAAAATAAAGTAAAAAAGCGTTTCCACCACTATAAGTACGACCTGTTAAATTTTGTGGTAAAAAGTTCTGTTTAGAGTTGACTTTAGAGAACCAAGGTTTTTGCCAATTCATAGACAAGCTTTCAATTTTTTCAACCATAAGGTTTACAAACTTCTCTGCATTTTTATCAAAAGTAGATTTCATAATTTTGTTTGCTGTTCTTTATACTGGCAGCCAAACCAGCTTTAAAAGTTTATTTATCTCTTTATTTTCAATACTCAAAGATAGTAATTTTCTATAAATGTCGCAAATAATAAGACAATTATTTTTGTTAAAAATAGTTTATAATCGGCTGATTTTTAACGTATTATCTTTTCCCTAAAGTTTTATATATTTTGGGTGAGAGATAAGGTTTTATAAACGGAATATTCCCTTTAGGGAACATGAAGTCTATAAAACCGAATATCCAATGCCTTGCTTTTGTAGGTGCTTCATAGAAGCGGTGAAAAAAGCAAAGCATTGGATATACCTTAGAAGGGTGGGTGGGAAAATGCGTTAGGGATTGCAGCGGAAAGCCCACAGCGTAGCGAGGACTTGCAGCGAAAAGCCCGACCTGAAAGGTAACGCCCTATTTATTTCTTCTATTCATCAATCTTACTTTTTCATAACGTAAATACCTATACAAAGTAGCCTTACTTCCAATGTGTAAAATTCTACATATTTCATCTATAGAATAATCCCGATTTTCATATAAACGCTTTGCTGCTATAGCTTTTCTCTTTGCATCTTCCGATAACCCTATAGGTCGTCCCGTAAGTTTCCCTCGTTCTTTTGCAGCTTGTAATCCAGCCCTAGTTCGTTCTACTATTATTTCACGTTCATATTCAGCCAATGAAGCAAAAATTCCAAATTGACATCTTCCTAAAGCACTATTAGTATCAATACCATCAACTATGCTTTTGAATGCAATTTTTCTTTTCTGCAAACAATCAACTATATAAACTAAATCTTTCAAAGAACGTCCTAATCTATCTAGCTTCCAGATAACAAAAGTATCACCTTCTCGCAAATATGCAAGGGCTTTATCTAATTCGGGTCTATCCTTTACTCCTGATACTTTTTCCTCAAATATAAGTTTGCATCCGGCTTCTTTTAAAGCATCTAGCTGCAAATCTAAATTCTGTTCCCTCGTTGAAACACGAGCGTAGCCTATTATCTCCATTTTATTTAAATCCAAGTTTCATAAATTCAACTATTCGCGAAACTATTTTAAACTAGGGCTTTCCCCCCTGTTATTACCTCTAGTACTATTATAAATCAAAAGTACAGAAAAAGGGTCGTTTTGTGAAACAAAAGATTTTTGGTTAGGCTATAGACCCGTCCAATGGGTTTTTCCTCATTGGACGGATATTTTAGATAGAAACAATAATTTCTTTAGGGATTCC